>DATHEW010000863.1:0-4147 GCA_035318425.1 Candidatus Acidiferrum sp.
CGATTCAGCGAGGCATTGGTCGTTAAGCCTTCACTCATGGGTAGTTTGTTGAGGGCCGGAGCCATGTTTTGATAGGGAACAGCCTCGATCACGACGCGCCGATCGCCCAAAATCAGGTAGGTTTTTCCGACCTGTGCCGGAAACCCGCTTGACTGCGCAAAATCATTTGTTTGTGAATCGGAAAAGGCGCGGCCGGTGATCATCTTCATTGCACCGAAGTTCAGCTCGGCATCGCTCAATGCCGGTTCAACGAAATTCCCCGGACCGGTTTCTCCCGAGATCACGCGGCCACGTGTTTGCGGCGTTGGCCCGGCGATCTGCTCCGTGAGCATTTCCAGGCGGGCGTTTGGGCCGAGGCCAAATACACCCGGTTCCGGCGGCTGTTCATGCAACAAGAGATCGCATTCGACGCCCGAGCGCCCATTGGTGAGACGGATGGAGGCTTTGATGCGTTGGAAACAATTGCTGTAAACAACGACGTTGGAACTTACGAGGCAGCCGGTGACGTTTGTGACGGCGTCCAGCAACACGCTGCGTCCAGTTGCAGGATCGTAGTAATCAATACCGAGCGGCACAAAGCTGAGTCGTTGGCCGTCAGGAGTGGTGATTTGGATTCCATTCGGGTCCCAAATGTCACCGGGTACAGAAACATGATGTCCGCTATCGTTTGCTTCAGCGCCCTCGGCAGTTATTTGAAAGCTCGGGTTTGCAGCAACGAATGTGTTGGGTCCGACCTGCTTATTAAGACCGGCGCCGATCTCGATGAAAGTATTTGTGCGCGCAAACACCATCCCGTTGATTGCATTCGTTCGAAAAGCAACGGCTTGCCAATGCGTCTCGTTGGGTTTTCGATTCACCGCCGTCCAGGCGGCATTGGTGCGTGCATCGTCGTTCGTGCCAGCGGCAGCGGTGCCCAGGATAGAGAGCAGGGTGAATGACAGAACGAGAGCCGCAATCTTCAGGGGGCGAAGTTTCATGACGTGCGTTAGGCGGAGGTAACTAAAATGTCCTGCTCACTGTCAACGGTGATTCGCAAAAAAACTCCCCGAATGGACAAGCGTTCTGTTTTTCAAAATTCGTCCGTGCCCGGCGATCGTTCATTGTCTCATTTCGATGGTTTTGCCGGTTCCTGGGCACGTAAAGACAGCGAATGTCCAAAAGATGAGCCGGAACGCGCAGGTCGGAACCGGAACGCCCACGTTCCTGGTCGGAACGTGCAGGTTCCGAAGAGGAACGCGGAGGTTCTGGGTCGGTACGAGCAAGTTCCTCGTCGGGAACACGTGGATTCCAAGCCGGAACGTGCAGGTTCCGGGTCGGAACGAGCGCGTTCCGTGTCCTGATGTGTCCATTCGGTGTCTCATTTTGCGCGTTCCGGTTCGGAATGCAGAGCTTCCGCGAAATGTTGCCGAGGCAGCGGCACGCTTGGCCGGAGATGCAGTGGAAATGGGGACCGCACGCGCCCTCGCGCAACACATCCGGGGTGGAGGCAGCGCACCGTTTGGTTTCTCACTGCCGTACAGGATCGACCGGCGAGGGCGCCGGTCGGAACACGCGAAGGCGCGTGTGCTCTCCAAAATCTACTGCAAGGTTCCGGCTTAGCTTAGCGGCGCACGGGAGTGCTCCAAAAAAGCCACGGAATGATCGCAGCGCGACCATTTCCACCAGCGGCGTATCCGGAGCGCGACGCAGCTACGGATAACATTTCGCGCGTGAAATCTGCGCGATTCTCAAACGTCCAACGCGGAGTGCTTGACCCGGGAAATTCACCAAACTTACGCTACGCCATGCCCAAGTTTTCTTTTACCAGCGCTGTCGCGTTGCTTGCCGCTTCTACGTTCGCCTTCGCTGCCGAACCGGCGCCGGGCGCACAAGGCGTCAACATCGTGCAGTCGAATGACTCGGTTCGCGTCGAGATTAACGGCGAGCTGTTCACGCAATACTGGTTCAAGGGCAAGCAGCATCTGGCACTGATGGAAGGCAAAGACGGGATTACGAAGACGAACCCGACGAAGCACGTTTACTTCTTTCCAGTGATGGGACCGGGCGGCGTTTCGATGACACGCAGTTGGCCGATGGTTAATGGAGTTCCCGGCGAAGAGATCGATGGCCATCCGCATCATCGCGGGCTGTGGTTCGCCCACGGAAAAGTGAATGGCGTGGATTTCTGGGGAGAGGTTGAGAAGTCCGGCAAGATTGTTCACGACCAGTTTCTCGAAATGAAAGGCGGCAAGGACGAAGGCGTCATCAAGTCTTCCAGCAAATGGATCGCGCCGGATGGCAAGGTCGTCTGCTTCGATGAACGGACGGCGCGCTTCTATAATCGTCCGGCAAACGAGCGCGTGATGGATTTCGAAATCACGATCAAAGCATTGCCCGATCGCGACGCGCTTTTCGGCGACACGAAGGAAGGCACGATGGCCATTCGCGTAAATGAAGAGATGCGCGTTACGCGCGGTAAGAAGCAACCGGGCACCGGACACATCGTGTTGAGCACGGGCATTCGCGACGATGCGCCGCCGGAAAAGGGCGAAACCAAGACATGGGGCAAGCGCGCTGATTGGTGTGATTACTACGGCAAGGTCGGAGGAAAGACGGTCGGCATCGCGATCTTCAACCATCCCTCGAACCCGGTTTCACCGACGCCGTGGCACGTGCGCGATTACGGTTTGTTTGCGGCCAATCCATTCGGCATCCATGATTTTGAGAAGAAGGAAGCAGGCGCGGGCAACCTGACTGTTCCCGCCGGCAAGAGCATCACGTTCAAGTATCGCATCTACATTCACGAAGGCGACGAGCAGTCCGCCAAAGTCGCCGAGCGCTACAAGGAATACGTGGCGCAGGTGAAGTAACGAGTTTTCAACAACGACCAATTCATTCACATCCAATATGAAATCACTCAACCGTCGCAGTTTCATGAAGAGCACCGCGCTGGCCGCAGGCGCATTCAGCATCTCTGCCCGCACTTGGGCGCAATCGGCCGGATCGAACAGCGACATCCGCGTGGCGGTGGTCGGGTTCGGCGGCCGAGGGAAGGACCATATCAGCGGCTATGGCAAATTGTCGGGTGTCCGCATCGCCGCACTGTGCGACGTGGACGACGCCATCCTGCGCAAGGAGGTGGACAATCTGAGCAAGAAGGACGTCAAAGCTGAACAGTTTGCGGACATCCGGCGCATGCTGGAAAAGAAAGACTTCGACGTGGTGTCGATCGCGACGCCGAATCATTGGCATTCGCTCGGAGCAATCTGGGCGATCCAGGCGGGCAAGGATGTGTATTTGGAAAAGCCGGTTTCACACAACGTCTGGGAAGGACGCAAGCTGGTGGAAGCAGCGCGCAAGTACAAGAAAATTGTTCAAACAGGAACGCAAAGCCGTTCCTCGCGCACCGGCATTCAGGCGGCGGTGGATTGGGTGAAGGCTGGCAACCTCGGCAAAATCCAGGTTGCGCGCGGGCTTTGCTATAAACCCCGTCCGAGCATCGGTAAGGTGGACGGACCGCAGCCCATTCCGGAAGGGATCGATTACGATTTATGGTGCGGACCCGCGGAGAAGTTGCCGCTCATGCGCAGAAAACTTCACTACGATTGGCATTGGGTTTGGAACACCGGCAACGGCGACCTCGGCAATCAGGGAATTCATCAAATGGACATTTGCCGCTGGTTCCTCGGCGAGATGGAACTCCCTCCGTCGGTTGTGAGCGCGGGCGGACGTCTCGGCTACGTTGATGATGGTGAGACCGCGAACACACAGATTATTTTACATGGTTATGACAAGGCGCCACTGATTTTCGAAGTGCGCGGGCTGCCGGAGAAATCAGGCGCGAAAGGAATGGACGTGTTCCGGGTTTCTGGAATCAAGGAGTGGCGCATCGCAGACACCGGAGATGCGAAGAAGGACCTGTTGAACCCATCCGTTGCCTGCATCATCGAATGCGACGGCGGGTATGTTGTCGTGCCGAATTACAACCAGGCGCACGCCTTCGACAAGAGCGGTAAGCTGATCAAGTCGTTCAATGGAAGCGAGGACCACTTCGCCAACTTCATCAAAGCCGTGAACAGCCGTAAGCACGAGGACCTGCACGCGGATATTCTCGAAGGACATCTTTCCAGCGCGCTTTGTCACACCGGCAACATCTCGTATCGTCTCG
>DATHEW010000864.1:0-2728 GCA_035318425.1 Candidatus Acidiferrum sp.
GGGCGGACATTGCCTGATCACTGGCGCGCCCGGCCTCGCCAAGACGCTCCTGGTGAAATCGATCGCGCAGATTTTTCATCTCAAATTTCAACGCATCCAATTCACCCCCGACCTGATGCCCGCGGACATCGTGGGCACGGAGATTCTTCAACAGTCGGAAAGCGGGCGCGGCATGGTGTTCGTGCGCGGCCCGGTGTTCGCGAACATCCTTCTCGCTGATGAAATCAATCGCACGCCGCCGAAGACGCAGGCCGCGCTGCTCGAAGCGATGCAGGAGCACCAGGTCACGGCCGCCGGCGTGCGCTATCCCCTGCCCGAGCCGTTCTTCGTGCTGGCAACGCAAAACCCGATCGAGATGGAAGGCACGTATCCACTGCCCGAGGCGCAGCTCGATCGTTTCATGTTCAACGTGGTGATCGATTACCTGCCCGAGGACGACGAGGTCGCTGTGGTGAAGCAAACGACTTCACGCGCGCCCGCCGCGATCGAACCGCTCTTCACCGGCGAAGACGTGCTGCGGTTCCATGAAGTCGTGCGCAAGGTGCCGATTGCCGAAGACCTGATTCGCATGGCGGTAAAGATCGCCGCGGCATCGCGTCCGCGGCAACAAGGCGCGCCCGACTTCGTAAACCATTTCGTGAGCTGGGGCGCAGGCACGCGCGCGGGACAATTCCTCGTCCTTGGCGCAAAAGCCCGCGCACTGCTCCAGGGCCGGTCACACGTCACGGCGGAAGACATTCGCGTGCTGGCGAAGCCCGTGTTGCGTCATCGCGTGCTGGTGAATTATCGCGCCGAGGCGGAAGGCATGACGGTGGAAAACGTGATCGAGAAACTGCTGGCGACGTAGTTGCCGCAAGCGTCTTCGACCGTCACTTCATCGGCCGCACGCCCACGAATTTGAATCGCACGTGCGTGTTCGTATCGTGGTTTTGCAAACCAATGTAGCCCGCCATCGGGCGCGGGCCGCGATCAGGTTCGTACGGTTGATACTTCAGCGGGACAGGATCGCCCTCCGTGAAATCTGTCACCGGGACACCGTTGATGCTCACCCGTGTGCGCGGGCCGAACAGCGTGATCAACATCTCGTTCCACTCTCCGATGTTGGCGAACGCTTTGTTCTGCGCCTTGCTGATGCTGTAGAGACAACCGGTGCGATGCCAGAGATCGCCGTTGTTTTCGATCTGCACTTCGTAGCCGCCGTTGACGGCATCCCACTCGTCGCGAGGCGGAAAGGGAATGCGGATGAAAACTCCGCTGTTGTCATTGCTACCGGTTGGTTTAAAGACGACGCGGATCTGGCAGTTGCTGAACTTCTCGCGCGTGTACCAAAGCATTCCCATGCCGCCGACGGTCACGAGTTCATTCCCTTCAAGACGTAACTCACCGGGGCCAACTTGTTGCCAGCCCGCTTTCGAACGTCCGTCGAATAAGGGCCGCCAATCACGCGAGGAGATCGTCGCCGGACTGTCCGTTGCGCAATTGGTGAGCAGGGCGACGAACGCCAACGATGCGCAAACGCACAGAGCAATGAAACTGGAGCCGCGTTTCATGGAACGGAAAGTAGGAGCGCGATTGCTCGGCGGGAAGAGAAAACACGCGTTCGCCCTTCCAACTTGGATGTTGATCGCTTAAGAGACGCGCCCGGAACGAATGAGCATTCGGACGGAGATGAAGCAGACCCACACGACGCCACAACGCGTCGAGTTCGCGACGCAAACTCCCGCGCCGCATTCCCATTCCACGCGATCGAACACTCCGCTGCTCGAAGTGAAAGACCTTCAAGTCGAGTTCGGCACGAAGGACCGGCCTCTGCGCGCCGTGGATGGCGTGTCGTTCACCATCAACGTTGGAGAAACGGTTTGCCTCGTGGGCGAAAGCGGCTGCGGCAAGAGCGTGACGGCGCTGTCCATCGCGCGGCTTGTGCCGTCTCCGCCAGCGCGCTACGTCGGCGGAAGCATTTTGCTGAACGGCAAAGATGTGTTGCGCATGGACAAGCGCGAGTTGCGCAACATCCGCGGCGGCGTGGTGAGCTACATCTTCCAGGAACCGAGCGCGTCGTTGAATCCAGTCTTCCGCGTGGGCAACCAGATCAAGGAAGCGTTGCAACTGCACAAGCCGGAAAAGGCGAACGATGCCGAAGTGGTTCGACTATTGAAACTCGTTGGCATCACCAACCCGGAGTCACGGTTGCGCGATTACCCCCACCAACTTTCCGGCGGCATGCAGCAACGCATCATGATCGCCATGGCGCTGGCGAGTGAACCGAAGCTGCTCATTGCCGACGAACCAACGACGGCGCTCGACGTCACGATTCAGGCGCAGATTCTCGAACTCCTGCTCGACCTCAAGCAACGCCTCGGCATGGCGATGCTGCTCATCACGCACAATCTTGGGATCGTCGGTGATGTGGCGGATCGCGTGGCCGTGATGTACGCGGGACAGATTGTTGAACTCGCCACGGCCGACGATTTGTTGCGCCGTCCGCTTCATCCTTACACCCGCGCTCTCATGAACTCTGTGCCGAAGCTGGGTCATGAAGGGGAACGTTTGCAAGCGATCGGCGGCACGGTCCCGAACCTCGGCGCGTGGCCGAAAGGCTGCCGCTTTTTTCCACGCTGCCCGAACGCAGCAAGCCATCCCGAGTGCAAGGATACTGCGCCGCAGCTTGTGGAGTTGGAAGCAGGTCGCTGGGTGCGATGCTTGTATGGGGATGAATTGCGCTGAACCT
>DATHEW010000865.1:0-12801 GCA_035318425.1 Candidatus Acidiferrum sp.
TCCCGTCGCGATGATACTCGGCGCAGTGCTCGTGTTCCTGACCAAGTGCATCACTCCCGAGGAGGCGTACCGCGAGGTCGAATGGAAGGCGATCATCCTGATCGGCTCGATGCTCGCTCTCGGCGCGGCGATGGAAAAAACCGGCACGGCAAAATTCCTTGCTGGTCTCGTCGTGAATCACGCCGATGGACACAGTCCTCTGTATCTTCTCGCCGGATTTTTCGCACTGACAGTCATCCTGACACAACCCATGTCGAACCAGGCTGCCGCAGTGGTCATCCTGCCAATTGCGATTCAAACGGCGCTGCAGCTCGACATGAATCCACGCACTTTCGCGATGATGGTCGCCGTCGCGGCGAGTTGCTCGTACCTGACGCCGCTCGAGCCTTCGTGCCTGATGGTTTATGGGCCGGGAGGGTACCGCTTCTCTGACTTTCTAAAAGCAGGCTCCTTTCTCACGTTGATCATCGGCGCTATCGCGCTGGCGCTGGTCCCGCGCATCTGGCCGTTGTAACCAAACAGTTACCGCCAATCGTGCAAACATTGGAACCTCACCGGAAAGCTCTTGCAAACCATTGATTACACGTGCGTTGCACCACTCTGAATAGCGAATGGAGAACGCTAGTCGATAGTGTATGTTTAATTCCGTATCAGCCGCTGGCAGGAGGCTGGCGTTGCAAACAGGAAGGCAATTTATGAACTCAAAACTTATCCGGCATTGCATGGGACTTGCAGTCGGGCTGGGTCTGTTCAGTGGCGGCTGCGCCAAACCTGCGCAGTCTCAACCCCTCACCGTAAGCGCTGCTGCTCCTGCGACCGTTGTAGTCGCTCAAGCTCCGGCAGTGCCCGGCGCTCCGCCGGCCGCGCCTGAATCAACGCCCGCGCCAGAAACCGAAGAGCCGACGCCTAAAGTGGAACAACGTATTCCTCCCACGCAGCCGGCGAACATCGCCACGGGCGTGGACGAGGTCGCCAAGCTCGCTCAAAGCGGTGTGAGCGAGGAGGTGATTCTCACTTACGTTGAGAGATACCCCGAACGCTTCAACGTCACGGCGGACCAAATCGTTTATCTGAATGATCTTGGCGTCTCCACCACGGTCGTTACCGCGATGCTGAAGCATGATGGTGCAGAAGCTCCGCTCGCCACGACAGCGCCGCCGACCAATGCGACGCCAGCACAGAACGTTTCAAACGCTCCAGCGATGCCCGTAACCCCACCGACTCAAACCGACGTGCAGGTGGGCGGCAATGCTCCGATCGCCACTGCGCCCGCGGCTCCTTCCACAGATGTGGCTTATTTCTATGACACGCTCTCGCCTTACGGAAGTTGGGTGAACGTGTCTGGTTACGGTTGGTGCTGGCAGCCGACCGTGGGCGTGCGCGTCTCCAGTTGGCAGCCGTATAGCGACGCTGGGCGTTGGTATTGGTCGGACTCAGGATGGTACTGGCAGTCGGACTACAGTTGGGGCTGGGCGCCATTCCATTATGGCCGCTGGTATCGACACGCCACGTGCGGCTGGATCTGGAATCCCGGCAGGGTGTGGGGTCCGGCCTGGGTGAGTTGGCGTTATTCGGAAGGATATTGCGGTTGGGCTCCGCTTCCGCCTGCGGCCATCTGGGTTCCGGGCGTGGGCTTCTCGTATCGCGGACGACATGTCGGTGCGAGCTTTGACTTCGGGCTCGGTTTTCATCACTACTCGTTCGTGTCGGTGAATCGCTTTTGCGACCCGCATCCCTATCGCTACCGGGTGCCACGCGCGCAGGTCGTAAACGTTTATAGAAACACCACCGTGATCAACAACTACCGCGTGCATAACGGTGCCGTGGTGAACAATGGCGTGGGTCGCGAAACCATCGCCCGCCGGAACCCGAACGATTTTCGTCAGGTCAAAGTGCAGCAGGCAAATTTCGCAGGCAGCGGCGGCGAACGTCTGAACCGTGTCGATAAACGCGGCAACGACCTCGTCGTGTATCGAACGCAATTACCGAAAGACCCGCCCGTAAAGCCGTCAGTGGTTCAAAACCGCATGGCAAATCAGGCGCGTGTGGCTCGGACGGAAATCAACAACCCTGCTGGCAGTGGAGCAACCCCACGCACTGGCCGCAACAACTTGTCCAACCCTGGACGTGATACGACGCCGGCACCGACCACTCCACGCGCCAATGTCGGTGGCAATGAGGCACGCAATCCACGAGCAGGCCAGGCTCCCCGGGAGAGCGCTCAGCCGGCGCCACGCTCCGCGCCGCAACGCGTTCCGCAGGAGCGTAATCGTTCGGAAGCCGCGCCCGTCGAAAGTGGCCGCAGCGTCGCGCGAATGAACGAAGCACCAACAGCGCGCACGCCACAGGCCCAGACACCGGCGCCGCGAGCGCAATCGCCGTCGCCACGCGTTCAACAGCCCCGTGCCGAAACGCGCTCAGCTCCGCAGTTAAATCGCGTGAGTCCAGAAACACGCTCGCCTGCCGTCACAGCGCCGAGCATTCCGCGTTCTGCGCCCAATATGTCCCCTCGCTACAACGAGCAACACAACGCGGGACGTTCCCAAAGCTACGCCGCGCCGGGAAATAGTGGCCGATCGGCACCCGTTTACTCAGCTCCGTCCGCGCCGGCTGCGCCGCGCTCAGTGGCTCCCGCTCGCAACAGCGGTGGAGGCGGTGGCGGTGGCGCGGTTCAGCGCGGCGGTGGCGGAGGCGGTGGAAGTCCTGGCCGCGGTGAAGGAGGCGGCGGCCGCGAAGGTCGCGGCCGATAGAACAGAATTCTCAAGCAAAACTCCGGGCTGAAAACGGCCCGGAGTTTTTTATTGCCGACGTTGAGCGTGTGAAAACTTGTTCCGCATGTCGCGGCTGTGATTGAATCCCCGCGTGGCTATCACCTCTCGCCAGTTCGAGCAGTTGCAAAACCGGACGCGCCGCTCGGCTGTGCCGGTGCTCGCGCCGACGATACCGGCTCGGCGACATCAGGTGATTCTCGGCATCGATCCCTCGTTGCGCGGCACTGGCTTTGGCATTCTCGTCATTGAAAAGCCCATCTCGCGCGCGCTCGTCTGCGGCACGATTCGTTGCCCCGCCACATGGGAACGATCGCGATGCCTCGCCCGCATCGCGGAAGTCTTGCGCGATGTCATCCGCCAACATTCACCCACCGTCTGTGCGATCGAAGGATTGTACTTCGCCCAAAATATCCAGACCGCCCTTATCATGGGCGAAGCGCGCGGCGCCAGTCTTGTGTCCGCGGCTGAGGCAGGTCTGGAAATTTACGAAGTCGCCCCGCGCAAAATGAAGCAGGCGATCGTCGGCTACGGCGCGGCGCAGAAAGATGCCGTCGCGAAAATGGTGCAGCGCATGTTGAACCTCGCTGAAATTCCCGACCCTGATGCCGCCGACGCGCTTGCGCTCGCGCTCACTTACGCGCAGACAAATTCATCCATCCAGACGACTTCCGCGCGCCGTATCTGATGATCACTTTTCTTCGAGGCAAACTCGTTGAGGCACACCCGACGCTCGTCATTGTCGAAGTCAGCGGTGTCGGCTACGAAGTTCTCATTCCACTTTCGTCGTTCGACAAACTTCCTGGGGTGGGCAACGAGTTGTTCATTCTGACGCACCTCACGATTCGCGAAGACGCTCATCTTCTCTACGGCTTCATGACGGCCGGCGAACGCGACTTGTTCCGCTTGCTGATCAACTCCGTCAGCGGCATCGGCCCGAAGATCGCGCTCAATATTTTGAGCGGGATGAACGTGGGCACGTTGCGCGGCGCTGTCGCGGCCGGCGATGTGAAGATGCTTTCGCAAATCAATGGCGTCGGGAAAAAAACTGCCGAACGCATCGTCGTGGAACTCAGGGACAAGCTCGGCCAGGCCGCGGCGCTCGAAGCCGCCGGTGCCCAACGCGCGGTTTCTGCCGAAGACCAGAAAACCCATGACGCAGTGCTTGCACTGGTGGCGCTCGGCTTCAAACAACCCGAAGCGTTTGACGCCATTCGCGCCGTGCTGGCGCTGCTCGGATCGCAGGCCAGCGTGGAGCAACTCGTGCGCGCCGCGCTCAAGAAAGCTTCCTAGCCGTGGCCGACCGAACCGCCGCGAAGAATCCACGCGCTCGCAAGAGCGGCATCGTCATCCCGCGAAAGCTTAAGTGGCATCACTACGTCCTGGCGTGGCTGATCCAGGCGGGTGCCAAGCTCATCTCGTGGACATGGCGCTGCACATTTGTTGATCCACATCGGATCTACGATTCCGGGCGCGGCCCGATGATCTTTTGTCTCTGGCACAACCGCCTCGCGCTCTCGATGAAAGCATGGGAGCACTGGCGCAAAGAAAAAACTCCCACCGCCGGTCTCGTCGCACTGATCAGCGCCAGTCACGACGGCGGATTGCTGGCTCGCGTGCTGCGATACTTCGATGTGCAACCCGTGCGCGGTTCATCGAGCCGGCGCGGTGCTCAAGCGATGCTCGAACTCACGACTTACATCCAGCGCGGCTATCACGTCGCGATCACGCCGGATGGTCCGCGCGGGCCTTGCTACGTGGTGCAGGATGGCGTCATCAGCCTGGCGCAAATCAGCGGACGCCCGATCATTCCCGTGTCGGTACATATCCGCGGAAAGTTGACGATGAAAAGCTGGGATCGATTTCAGATTCCCCTTCTCTTCGCACGGTGTGAACTGAGGCACGGCGAACTCCTCCATGTCCCCAGCGATGCGAGCGAATCGCAGCGTGAAGAACTCAAGCGGGAGTTGCAGCGCCGCTTGATGGCCCTGACAACCGACTGAGTTGAGCTTCGTGATTTACATCACGCTGTTCACGCGCCACTTTGGCGCGACTTGTTTTGAAAAGTTTTGTGACCATGACACCAACTCGCCACGACTGGACCCGCGAAGAAATTCGCGCCATTCACGACACTCCGGTGCTTGACCTCGTTTTTCGCGCCGCGACCGTTCATCGCCAGTTTCACAACGCGCGAGAGATGCAGGTGTGCAAGCTCGTCTCCATCAAGACGGGCGCGTGTCCCGAGGATTGCTCCTATTGCGCGCAGTCTTCGCGTTACGAGACGGACGTGGAGCCCGAGTCGCTGATGAAGAAGGAGAACGTCATCGAGATCGCCACGCGCGCCAAAGCGAATGGCATCTCGCGCGTCTGCATGGGGGCGGCGTGGCGTGAAGCCAAAGACAACGCGCAGTTCGATCGCGTACTGGACATGGTGAAGGACGTAACGGCGATGGGCATGGAAGTCTGTTGCACGCTCGGCATGCTCACGGAATCGCAGGCCAAGCGCCTCGATGAAGCCGGCCTTTACGCGTACAACCACAATGTCGATACGTCACCGGAGTTTTACGAAACGATCATCACCACGCGCACATACGCCGATCGCTTGCGCACCATTGAGAATGTTCGCAAGACCAACGTGACGGTGTGCTGCGGCGGGATCATTGGACTTGGTGAAAGCATCGATGACCGCATCGGTATGTTGCAAACGCTGGCCACCATGCAGCCACAGCCGGAGTCGGTGCCGATCAACATCCTCGCCAAAGTTCCGGGCACACCGATGGCCGAGAATCCCGACGTGCCGTTCTGGGAAGTGCTGCGGGTGATTGCAACCGCGCGCATTCTCTTACCGAAGGCGGATGTTCGTCTCACCGCGGGTCGCGCGAAACTGTCGCAGGTGGAACAAGCGTTCTGTTTCTTCGCCGGCGCGAATTCGATTTTCTCCAGCGAGACGCAAACGATGCTGACCAAAGCCGTGCCGTCACCGAGCTACGACGCCGACAAGGTGTTGCTCGACCTGCTCGGAATGAAGATGCGCGAGCCGTTCGCGGAGAAAGCCGAATCGGCCTGCGCGGTGTGAAACGCACGCTCATCCAGAACAAGAGTTTCGCCGAGAAGAAGAAATGGGTTCACCTCGATGCAGATTCCGCCTTGGTGCTGGACTGCGCTTTCACGCGCTGCGAACTCGCAGGAGCGATCCTCAGCGATGCACTTCTGGTTCAGTGCGAGTTCACGGATGTGAGCTTTTACTGGGCGCAAATGTTTCGGACGGTCTTTCTGGACTGTTCTTTCTCTGGCGTAGATTTCCGAGGCGCGAACATGGAAGAGTGCATGTTTGTTCGTTGCTCTCTGACCAAATGCGACTTCTCTCGCGACAATCTCGGTACCGAAACAGATTTATCGAACGTTTCGTTTAGTGAATCAGAACAGCACGATTGTAAGCATAGCGCAGCTTGACCGAGTTGCATTCCATTCCCCATTAACGGCAAATCCGACTTCCGATTGGCAACGACCGTGAACCGTGGCTAACTCTCCGGCGCGGTTATGGAATACGAAGCAGTCATCGGGCTGGAAACACACGTTCAGCTCAAAACGAAATCGAAGATGTGGTGCGGGTGCGCCAATCAATTTGGCGCGGAGCCGAACACGAACGTCTGCCCAATCTGCCTCGGCTTTCCCGGCGTGCTGCCGGTGGCAAACGAAGAGGCGCTGAAGCTCACGGTGCTTACCGGCTTGCTTCTCAACTGCGAGATTCCGCGCTTCGCGAAGTTCGATCGCAAGAATTACTTCTATCCCGACGTCGCGAAGAATTATCAGGTCACGCAATACGACAAGCCGAGCACGCGCGATGGAATTCTTAATTTCGAACTGCACGGCAGCACCGCGAAGGTGCGCATCACTCGCGCGCATCTCGAAGAAGACGTGGCGAAGAATTTCCATTTCGAACGCAACAGCGGCGTGGACTTCAATCGCGCGGGCGTGCCGTTGCTTGAGATCGTTTCTGAGCCGGACATCACCAACGCCGACATGGCGCACGCGTATCTCAACGCGTTGACCGATGTTCTCGTTCACGCTGGCATCAGCGATTGCGACATGGAAAAAGGGATGGTGCGTTGCGACGTGAACGTGAGCGTGCGGCCCAAGGGCACGAAGGAACTCGGCGCCAAGATCGAGATCAAGAACATGAACACGTTCAGCGGTGTGCGTCGCGCGATCGATTATGAGATCCCGCGGCAGATCGAAGTCGTGTCGCGCGGCGGAAAACTCATTCAGTCCACGCGCCGCTGGGATGACGCGGCAGGCATCACCGAAGAGATGCGCACGAAAGAACACGCGCATGACTATCGCTACTTTCCCGAGCCCGATCTGATGCCGTTCGAGCCGACAGATGAGTGGATCAGTGAGGTGCGTTCGCGTCTGGTCGAGCTGCCGCTGGTGCGTAAGCAGCGCTTCATGCGCGATTACGGTTTGCCGGCGAGCGATGCGGAAATGTTCAAGAACGACATCGCGCTGGGAGATTACTTCGAGGTCATCGCCAAACGGTCGAAGAACGCGAAAGCCATTGCAAACTGGGTGTTGAACAACTTGCGCGCGAAGCTTTCGGAAGCGAACGAGCGCGAGCGTTCTGAACAGGCGGGCATGGGGATTGAGGCTGTCGACATCGCGCTGACGACGTTGCGCGATCTGAAGTTCAAGCCTGAGTCATTGCTCGAATTGATCGCGCTTGTTGAGAGCAAAGCCATCAGCAGCGCGGCGGCCCAACAGGTCTTCAGCGAGATGTTCGAGAGCGGCAAAGCGCCCGCCGCGATTGTGCAGGAAAAAGGACTCGCCCAGGTCAGCGACACTGGCGCGATCGAAACATTTTGCGACGAAGTTATCGCGGCCAATCCCGGTCCCGCCGCTGATTTTCGCGCGGGGAAAGTGGCCGCACTCAATTTCCTCAAAGGCCAGGTGATGAAGCTGAGCAAAGGCAAAGCGAATCCATCCATCGTCGGCGAGATCCTCGAGCGCAAGCTGAAGGTGTAAGCGCTCGCTCCCATCGGAGATTACAAGCTGAGTGCGGGACATCCGCGCTGGGTTTATTGTCTTGCCGCATTTTTCGATCGGACTAACGTGGCAAGCGACATCGGGACGGCTGCGGCCGGAATCGGTCGTAGCTCAAAAACCAAATCCGGCTTATGAGCAACGAAGCGAATCGTTTTCCCTTCCCAGGAATTCCCACAACTTCAGACGGCGCAGGCGCTGTCACCTGGGTCGAAACCAACATCACTCAAGGTGCGTGCGCGTATCCCATCACGTCGTCCACCACGATGGGCACCGGCTACCAGACCGAAGTATCGAACGGGAAAAAGAATCTGTGGGGTGATGTGCTGTCGTTTGTGCAGCCCGAGTCGGAACACTCGGCAGCCTCCACGTGCGAAGGCTTCGCTCTCGCTGGCGGACGCGTCACGAATTTCACGTCCGGCCAGGGACTCGTCTTGATGAAGGAAGTGCTCTTCACGATCGCGGGAAAGCGTCTTCCCGTCGTGTTCCACATCGGCGCACGCGCGCTCACCAGCCAATCGCTCAATGTTCACGCCGGTCACGATGATGTGATGGCGTGCTCGGATTGCGGCTGGGGAATTTTGTTCGGACGCAATGCGCAAGAGGCGGGTGATCTCGCACTCATCGCGCGGCGAGCGGCGGAGAATTCCGAAACGCCGTTCATGAACGTGCAGGATGGTTTCCTCACCACACACACGATCGAGAATGTGCGACTGCCCGAACTCGACATGATGAAGGAGTTCATGGGCGATCCGACCGAGAAACTGCGCAACCTGATGGACCCGCGACATCCCGTGATGTCCGGCGTGGTGCAGAATCAGGATGCCTACATGAAGGGCAAAATTTCGCAGCGCGATTTCTACGACGCCGTGCCCGGAGCGGTGCAGGAGGCGATGGACGAGTTCTACCGCAACACCGGCCGGCGCTACAACATGGTGGATTCCTATCGCATGGACGACGCGGAATACGCGTTCGTGGGCATGGGCGGCATGATGGAAACCGCGCAGGTCTCGGTGGATTACATCCGCGAGCACCTCGGCATTCGCGTCGGCGCGATTCATGTCACGTGCTTCGCTCCGTTTCCTGCGGTGCAACTGGTGAATGCGTTGAGGAATGTGAAAGCCCTCACAGTTTTGGAGCGCATGGACAATCCGCTCGCGCATTCGAATCCGCTCGTGCAGGGAATTCGCGCGGCGTTCTGCGACGCGTTCACGGGAATTCCGTACGGGTCGAATGGCGAATACAGCTATCCGAAGATCATCAGCGTCCCGAAAATTGTTGCGTGCTCGGCTGGTCTTGGTTCTCGCGACATTCGCGGCTGCCATTTCATTTCGCTCGTGAAGAATATGATGATGGAAACGCCGCGCGCGTATTCCGTCGTGGGCATCAAGCACAAGCTGGCGTTGCCGGACAGTGAAGATCCTGATCTGCGTCCGACTGGCGCGTTCTCGATGCGCGGACATTCGGTCGGCGGCTTCGGTTCCGTGACCACGAACAAACTGATCGCGTCGTTCGTCGGCGAGTTGTTCAACCTGCACGTGCAGGCGTATCCGAAATACGGCTCTGAGAAAAAGGGGTTGCCCACCACGTACTACCTGACCGTCGCTCAGGAACACATCCGCACGCACAGCGAGTTGGAACATGTGGAGTTCATTCCGCTGAACGACGTCAATGCGTTCAATCTCGGCAATCCGCTCGGAGGCATTGCGCTGGGTGGCGCGTGTTTCATCCAAAGCCATGAACTCGATCCGCAACGCGTGTGGAACGACATTCCGGCTTACGGCCAGAAAATCATTCGCAACAAACGCATCCGCGTTTTCTATCTCGACACCGTGAAGATCGCGAAGGAGATCGCGACCGATGCCGACCTTCAGCAACGCATGCAAGGCGTGGCGCTCGTCGGCATTTTCATCAAGGTCACGCCGTTCGCGAAGAACTCCGGCATGAGCGACGACGAGGTCCTCGGCTCGGTCGAGAAATACATTCGTAAATATTTCGGCAAGCGCGGCGAGAAGGTGGTGCAGGAAAACCTGGCGTGCGTGCGTCATGGCTTGAAGGACGTGCAGGAAATCCCGCGCGAGATCATCGACGCAGCGACGTTGGTGAGCAAAGACGAGATCGCGATGGCGAAGTGAGGAAATGAACGGGAACGCGCAAGTCTTGAATCAGCACGCTCGCAAGTATGACGCGTCGTTCCCCCTCACCCTAACCCTCTCCCTTGAGGAGAGGGAACAGCCACAGCGCCCCTCGCTAACCCGAACGCCTCAATCGAAGTCGCAGCAGAATAACTTTCTCCCTCTCCCCAGAGGAGAGGGCCGGGGTGATGGGGAAGCAGGCGTCCGCACTTCAACTCGTTCCAAATTTTCAAAACACGTGGGCAGTTAACTCGAAAGGCAATCTCATGTCAGACACAGCCATACTCGAAACACCGATCGTCGATCGAACGAACAGCCGCCCGATCACGGACGATGTTCTGAACGTCGCCGATTTCAACGAACGCATCGTCGCCGCGTACAATGACGGCACCGCCGAGATGGGGTTGGAGGCTGATCACAGTCTCGCGCGCTCGCTGATCCCCGCAGGCACCGGCATTCTCCGCGACTTCTCGTACATTGCACCCGAGATTCCGTTGCTCAACAGCGAGAACTGCGTGGCTTGCATGGAATGCGTCACCGAGTGCCCGGACACGGCGATCCTTGGCAAGGTCGTGCCCAAGTCTCAACTCGATGCCGAGTTAGCGAAGATCACTGACGAAACCGAGCGCACCACGTACGCGAAGCAGTTCGCCAAGACGACGAAGTTCTGGAGCGTGTACGAGAAGAAGGGACAGGAGCCCGGTTACTTCGGCATCTTCATCGACCCGACCAAGTGCAAAGGCTGCGCGGAGTGCGTGGACGCCTGCGGCAATCACGGCGCGCTCAGCATGTTGAAAAAGGAGAACGGCGTGCTGCCGAGCTTCCAGCGGCAATGGAATTTTTATCGCAAGCTTCCCGAGACGCCGAAGCAGTACATCAACGAGAAGCTGCTCAGCGACATGATGCTAGCCGAGCGCTCGATGCTTTACGTCGGCGGCGCAGGTTCATGCATGGGCTGCGGCGAAGCGACCGCGCTGCGCATGATGCTCGCGGCGACGGGATTCGTTTACGGCAAGGAGAATATCGGCCTTGTGAACTCGACGGGTTGCTCGACCGTTTATGCCTCCACGTATCCTTACAATCCATACCTCGTGCCGTGGTCCAATTCTCTCTTCGAGAATGGCCCGACGTACGCCATGGGCGTCCGCGCACGCTGGGACCAGATGGGCTGGGGCGACAAGAAACTCTGGGTCATCGGCGGCGATGGCGCGATGCTGGACATCGGTTTTCAGGCGCTCAGCCGCATGCTGCTCTCAGGCATGAACATCAAGGTGTTGATCCTCGACACGCAGGTTTACTCGAATACTGGCGGCCAATCATCGACCGGTTCGTTCAAGGGACAAAACACAAAATTCTCGGTGCATGGCAAAGTGATCCAGGGCAAGACCGAGCGGCGCAAAGAGATTGCCCAGATCGCGATGATGCATCCGAACGTGTTCGTCGCGCAAACGAGTTGCGCGATGCCAGGGCATTTCTACAAGTCGATCGTTGCGGCCAACGAGTTCGATGGCCCGGCGGTCATCTCGGTTTACACAACGTGCCAGCCTGAGCACGGCGTCGGCGACAACATGGCGGCTGAACAATCCAAGCTTGCTGTCGAGACGCGCACGTTTCCCGTGCTGATGTACGATCCGCGCAAGGGATCGAGGATTTCTGAGCGGCTTAGCCTGCAAGGCAATCCCGCGCCCAAGGATGATTGGTTCGTCGAGCCGAAGACCGGCGAGGTTTACGACTTCGTAAAATTCGCAAAGACGGAAGGACGATTCTCGAAACATTTCGATAAGGACGGCAATCCTTCGCCGCTATTGCTGGAAGCGAAGCAGGACCGCCTCGAAAACTGGAAGGTGTTGCAGGAGCTGGCAGGCGTGATTTGAACGTGCCTCTGGCATCTTGCCGGATTCGCGCTTCAACCAACACAAGCAGCGCTTCGTTCGCCTAAACACTCGGGCCTGGCAAGATGCCGGGGGGGCGCGTTAGGGCAGCCGCACGCGCACTCGAAAAAACTTCGACTGCGACGCGTCGTTCGTGATGCTGAAACTCCCGCTGCTCGACGAGAGTGATTGCGGTGTGCTGGCCATCGTGCCCCAAATCGTGTTAGTCCCCACCACACTGGATGATTGCAGTTCGTAAACACGGCCGCCGTGGAACGGCGCGAAGCTGACCCGCACGACGTCGTTGGAACGATCCAGAATGCTGAACGTGAATCTTGATCCCGTACGCAACGGATCAGTGCCCGCGAGATACTCGTCCGCTGCTGTTGATTCATCGCCATCTACGTCGCTTGCTGCCGTTACTCCCGAATAAAACTCACTCCACCAGAGCGGCACTGCGCCCGGCACGGAAGGTTCCTGGTTCGTCACGTAGCTGAACCGCACTGCATCCGCGAGGACGACCTTACCTGCTTCCGCGCCGGTCGTTTGCCATTGGAAATATCCATCCATGCCGCGCGCGAACGGCTGGCCCGATGCTACTGATCGCCAACCACCGCCATTCGCCGTCTGGTTCATCGTGCCGCCGACACCGCCACCGTCGAACGCGACAGTGTAAGGCGCGTTCGTCGAGCGATTGCCGCCTTGCGGATACCAGACGTGAACGTCGTACAAGCCGGGCGTGGAAATGACGGGGCGAAACGTCGCGGTTGCGCCACTGCCACTCGCGGCGAACAGATAATTGCTCCCGAACTTATCGAGCGAGGACGTGCCAGTGCTCCACGACCCACTGAAAAACGCGTCGGCATTGTCGATCACGATTTCGCCTGCGGTCGAAAACATCGCGAGCGCGGAAGAGAACATGTTCGTTCCTGCGCGCGAGATCGCCTGCGCGAAGTAGTTGATGTTCGGCAACAGGCCGGCGATGAA
>DATHEW010000866.1:0-11077 GCA_035318425.1 Candidatus Acidiferrum sp.
ATCGCTTCGTCGATGTCGTGCGTGACGAGAAGCATCGTTGTGCCGCGCGCTTGCCAGAGTCGCAAAACTTCGTCTTGCATTCGCATTCGCGTAAAGGCGTCGAGCGCGCCAAGCGGTTCGTCGAGGAGCAGAACTTTGGGATGATTGAGAAGCGCGCGAGCGAGTGCGACGCGTTGTGCCATGCCGCCGGAAAGATGATGCGGATATGCATTCGCAAAAGTTTCGAGACCGACAAGCCGCATGAATTCATCCACCTCGTGCCGCTTTTCGTGAAGCACATTCCTCGCGACAAGACCGGATTGAATGTTGCGACGGACGGTCAGCCACGGAAAAAGATTCGGATCTTGAAAAACCAAACCGCGCTCGGCGCTGGGGGCCGCGATCAGTTCCGCGCCCACGAACAACTCGCCGGCATTCGCTGAGTCCAGTCCTGCTATCAGGCGGAGCAAAGTGGATTTTCCACAGCCACTTGGCCCGATCAAAGAAACCAATTCTCCCGCTCCCACCGAAAGAGAAACAGCGTCCAACGCGAGCACGCTTGCTTCGGAACTCTCAGGCGCGGGAAAACTCTTGCTGACGTTGATAACCCGAAGCGGGGAGCCTTCCGTCGTTATGCTGGTCGCAGCGTTTACCATTTGATGACTCCCTTTTGCCAAACCAATACCCGATCACGGACCTTGAAAAGAATCGTCATAATCGTAGAGAAAAACGCGGCCATGATAACGAGCGCGGCGTAAACCTTTCCGTATTCTGCCCAGCCTTGCGCCCAACTGACGTACCAGCCGAGGCCAGATTTTACCCCTACCGTTTCAGCTACAATCAACGTCAAGAACGACGCACCAAGCCCCATGAAAAGACCGATAAAAATACTCGGCATCGCCGCCGGAAGCGCGACACGAAAGATTAAATAACTTGGACTCGCTCCGAGCGTCCGGGCAACGTCCAGATAGGATGCTCGAGTATTGGCGATCCCTGAAATTGTCAGCATCGTCACCGGAAACCAGACGGCGAGGGCGATAAGTGCCGCTGCCGAAAAAACAGCGTTCGGCGAAACGACCATTGCCAGCGGGATCCAGGCGGTCGCCGGAATCGGACCGACGACTTTCAGCAACGGCATTCCCCAATACCGCGCGCGCTGAAACCATCCGATGCAGATGCCCGTGATCACGCCGACGATGGCGCCGGTTAAATAGCCACCGATGAGCAATACGAGAGAGTGCCATGTGCTGTCGAAGATGAGAGCGCCGTCGAACAGGAGATTGCGCAGCACGCTGGCAGGACTCGGAAAGTACGGCAACGGCAACAGCCCCAAGCCAGAGGTGCCAATTTCCCAGAGGCACAAGAAACCGATGGCGGCGGTGATGATGGGAAACATGTGGGCCATCCAACGTCGCAGCGGCACGGAGAATCGCTGCACCATGCTCAGCACGACCGCGAGCGCAAAAACTGTGGCGAGCAAGACCGTGTACGAGGTCGTTTCAGGTTCGGGATCATTCGCCTTCACGGCGAAATGAATACCGATGCCGATCGCCGCGGAGATGGGAACCGAAAGCATCGTTGCCGGTCGAAGCTTCGGTCCAGCGAGCGCAGCGGCATGACTCGTCTGCGCAATATCAGCAACAGTTTCGACGGTGTCTTTGATCGGCACGAACGCAGTGTTCATTAGTTCACAGGCATTAGACAGGGCGCGCAAAGGACATCCCTCGGATCGATCATCGCCAGGCGCGACACGATCCATTCACGGGTGACCTGGCCGCCCGCGACTTTCTCGACGGGCACGGAGTTGATCCATTCATCGGTCACGCCTTCAAGCTTGGCGAAGGCCTTGTCAGCAAGCGCTTCCGTGTCGGTATTGCTGCGCAACATGCCGGCGCGCTTCATTTCGGCGGCGGCAAGGCGCGTGGCGGTTTGAGCGCCGGTGACGCTCGGAATGTAACGGAGATGCGAGATGGCCACGGTGTTTTGGTCGGGGCTGGACGCGAGATACTTCCGCTCGACGGAAAGTTTCGCAGCGGCTTTGGGATTTGCTTCGACCCATTTGGCGGCCTTGAGCAACGCGCGCGTGGCGGCGGAAGATGCCTTGGGATTCTTCGTGAGAAACTTTCCGTTCACGATGACGGCGCAGCAGTACTCGTCGGCGTAAGGCATGTCCACGGCCTGATCGGCGACGTTTTTCACCTTGCCCTGCGCGATGAGCATGCTGCCGATGGGCTCGGAGTTCGCGATGGCATCGACTTCGCCCTTCTCCAGCGCGAGGCCGAGTTCACCTGCGGGAAAGACGATCCAACTGATCTCCTTGCTGGGATCGATACCGTTGGCGCCCAGGACGCGATTGGCGAAAATAAACGGCGGCGTTCCCATCCCGGGCACGCCGATGCGCTTGCCGCGAAGATCCTTCACGTTGTTAATCTTTCCATCCACCTTCGCCTGCACGCGCAAGCAACCGCGATGGATGCCGCCGGTGATCTTCACATCAAGCCCCTGCTCCAGCGGCTTGAGGAAATACATGATGAGATGGTGCGTGACGTCGTAGCCGCCGAGCGCGAGGACGTCCTTGTAATTCTTCCAGTCACACTTCACGAGCGAGACATCGAGACCCTCCTCTTTGAAAAACCCCATCTCGACGGCTGAAAAGATCGGCGCCTCGCAAGTGATGCCAACGTAACCAACGCGGACCTTCATGGGCGTGGTGTTGTCCACGGATGGGGCCTCCCGCCGGCAGCTCAACACGAGCGGCAGGCAGGCACAGGCGATGATGCGGAGCAGTTTCATGAATGTCCCTTTCCCGACTCTTGGCGAACGATCTCACAGCGGCAAGAAAGCAGCGCGATGCGCTAATCACTGCCGCTGGATCACGTCCCGGCGCACATTGTTACGCGCTCAACCGTAGGAACGGAAATAACGCCTCGCTATCAGCGTGATGCCGTGCTGGTATCACCGCCGTTTCATGGAATTGCGACACCTGCGCTACTTTCAAGCCGTCGCAGAGGAGTTGAACTTCTCTCGCGCCGCGCGCCGGCTGCACATCGCGCAACCTGCGGTGAGCCGCGCGGTGAAGGATCTCGAAGTGGAGGTTGGCGCCACCTTGCTGGAGCGTTCACGGCATCACGTGCGGCTCACTCCGGCCGGCGCGGTGCTGTTGCGGGAAACAGCGTTGTTGTTGGAACATGCCGAAGAATCGTTGCGCCGCGTGCGCCGCACGGCTGCCGGTGAAGAAGGCGAACTCCGTCTTGGCTACATCGGACCGCCCACACAGCCGTTCCTCGGACGATTGCTGCATGAGTATCGCAAAAGGTTTCCGCTCGTCTCCGTTCACCTGGAAGAGCGCACGCCGGAACGCGTCTGGGAAATGGTGGCGAAAGGCCGCTTGTCCGCCGCTCTCACGCGACCCGTGCGCGCTCATGAAGCACTCGGACTGCGCACGGTTTCATTGCGTGACGAACGGCTCGGCATCGTTGTGCCAGCCTCGCATCCATTGGCTGGACGCGACGCGGTTCCATGGACGGCACTTGCACGAGAACCTTTGATCGTCCTGGCGCGCCGTGAAGGAATGGGTTTGCACGACGCGGTGATCGCAGGGTGCCGCAACGCAGGCGTCATGCCCAAGCTCGCCCACACGCCCAGCCTCATCGGCACGGTGATGAGTTACGTCGAGGCAGGCGCGGGAATCGGTGTCGTCACAGAGTCCGTCGTCGCGCCAGTGCCTTCACTGAAGTTCGTTTTGCTCAAGCCGGTCCAACGTGTTCCGTTGGTGCTCGTCTGGCAGGAGGATGAAGACCCGCCGCCAGTTCAACGCTTTCGCGAATTGCTTCTGGAATGGAAACGCACCGGGCGGCTCTGGCCGGGCGCGTCTGACGACTGACATTTCACCAGCGCCGATGATAGCGCGGGCCGAAATGAAACCGGAACGATGGCCCGTAGTAATACGGCTCGGGGTAATAGATCGGCGGCGGGCCATAGTACATGGACGGCGGCGGGTAGCCCGGATTGGCATATACCGGCGTGTTCTGATTCATGTCGAAGTGGAGCCGCTCGGGAATTCGATCTTCACGGCCGAACATGTGCCCAGTTCCAAATACGCGCGTTTGCACAAACTGATTCGTCGTCATCGGCAGCGCGCGAATCACGTAATACGGCGAACCAAAATCATGGAACGTTCCATCAGGGTCGCCGAAGAGCTTCAGGCGGATCGGCGTGTTACCAATGTATTCACCGTTCACTTCCATTTTCGCGCCGGGATCAGATGCTTCGATCAGAACTTCGTAAGCCATGGTGCGATGCGGTCCCGGTTCCGCGCCCGGTGGCAGGCTGTGACAACCCGTGAGGAAAACCGCCGCGGCCAAACCGGCCGCCATGAAAAAAGTTTTCATACCCGCACCATGCTCGTTCACGACGAAATTTTCTCAACCAGTAAGTAAGTGCCCGCGGGCCAAGGAGTGCGACCATCGGCAAAAAGATTGCCAGCCGCCGCCGTTGCTCGCTTAACTCGCCAACCGTGACCCTCCTCCCCGTCGTCGAACGCGAACTGCGTGTGGCCGCACGGAAACGCGGCACCTTCTGGACGCGCGTGATCGCCGCGATCCTCGCGCTCTTGATCGGGATCGGCTTCTTCATCCTCGTCGAAAATGGTGCGTTCGGCATCGGCACGGCCGCGCTCGGGAAAGGTCTCTTCGCGGTGCTCACGTGGCTGAGCCTGGCCGTGGCGCTCGCGTCTGGACTGTTCTTCACCGCGGATTGTCTCAGCGAAGAAAAACGCGAAGGCACGCTTGGCTTCCTCTTCCTCACGGACTTGCGCGGATACGACGTCGTGTTCGGGAAACTGATTGCCAATTCGCTGCGCGGATTCTTCGCATTGTTCGCGGTGCTGCCTGTGCTCGGGATCACACTGCTCATGGGTGGAGTCACGGGCTCATTGTTTTGGAACTCATCGGTGGCGTTGATAAACGCGCTGTTCCTTTCGCTCGCCACCGGCATGTTCATCTCATCGATCAGCCGCGATCCACAGAAGGCGATGGCGGGAACATTGTTGTTGCTCGTGCTCATCGGCGCGGGCGGGCCACTGGCGGATGCTGCGCTGAGTCCCAGCGGCGCCTTCCAGCCGTTGCTAAGCGCGACGAGCCCCATTTACCTCTTCATGATGGCGGACGCGCGGTGGCCGGCCGAGTTCTGGAGTGCGTTCGCGGTCAATCAACTCATCGCGTGGCTTCTTCTCGGGCTAAGTTGCCTGCTGCTTCCGCGGAACTGGCAGACCAAGGCGACGAAGCTTGCAGCCACACAAACCACTTGGCGACGCCGATGGATCTACGGCCGTGAAGAACGACGTGGAGATTTGCGGCGCAAGCTCATCGATAAAAATCCTGTGTCGTGGCTCGCCTCTCGCGAGCGTTGGCAAGCGGTAGCGCTTTGGGCGGTGGCGTTCCTGTTCGGCCTTCTGTTCGCCATCTTCGTGATCACTAGTGACAAACCCGGCGCGCCCTTTCTCTCTTTCGCTTGGAACTGGCTGAGCGGCGTTCTCACGTTGCTCCTCTATCTCGGCGTCGCCTCTCAAGCCGCTCGCTTCTTTGTCGATGCGCAGCGCAGCGGACTGACCGAACTGCTGCTTTCCACGCCGTTGACCGTTCACCAGATCATTCGAGGGCAATGGCGGGCATTGCTGCGGATGTTTGGATTGCCGTTGGTGCTTTGCATCGGACTCCAAATCGCCGGCTCGGCAGTAACGCAATACAGAACGGGACGACAATTTGCCGCTATGACGGTCACCGCAGCGACCATGTCCACAAACGCTCCTGTCGCCACCAATACCGTAGCGGGTGGGAACTTGCGTCGCACGATCACCAAGTCGGCGAGCCCGGCGCGCGCCTCTCATGGTATCACCGCCGCTGTCGTTTCAGTTCTCAACGCACTCACCGTAACCGCAAATCTCGTCACGTTGTGCTGGTTCGGCATGTGGATGGGCACGATCTCGAAGAACAGCAGTCTCGCAGCGCTCAAGACCATTCTTTTCGTTCAGATCATGCCATGGTTTGTTGTCACGTTTATCGCGATGCTCACGACGGTGGCGGTTATCAGACAAATCAGCGTGAGCCGGTTCGGTGGAACAGGCAGCATCATGGCTTGGTACGCAGTCTTCAGTGCGGCCGTGAGCACAACCCTTTACCTCGCCAAGGACGTCGTGCTGTCGCTTTGGACGCGCAAAAAACTGAATGCTGATTTCCGTGCTCAAGCCTCCGGCGTGAAGTGGCACAAACTCCCTGCTCCGGCAACGCCACTGCCGCCTCCCTTGTCCGAACCGATAGCGGGAATCCGCGCTTGAACGAAACGCCATGAGACGGAGTCTATGACTCGGAACGGCCGCCCCGACGCTCGCTTCAACATGAACAGACAAGCATTGGCTGCCGCGGCGATGGCCGTCGCGGTGCTGGCGGTTCAAGCGGAAGAACAGCCCACGCGCTTCGATGTGCTCGCGCCGGAATCACTCGGACTCAAGAAGGATTACATCGACTGGAATGATCCCAGATGGTGGGAAGCCATGCGCCAGAAGGAGAGTGGCATCGCCATCGGCAAAAGCGATTTCACCGCCGACGGGCCGGTCGTCAGAACGCTTCGCCGCGCACCGAACTGGTCTGAGAAGAGCCTCGGTGAAAAAATCATTTCGTTGCCGGTCATCAGCCTATTCGTGCCGCAGCCGATAAACATCGCGCCGCGCGAGAGGAACAGCCCGAAGCTCAGCGACTACTTCAAGTGGGGTGACCTGGATCAGCCCTGGTCGAACCTCGGCGATCGACCGCTCGGCGGGCCGGGGTTGATCAATGTGAGCTACTGATTCGGTGACGCGGGAAGAGGAGGATTAGGATTACGATCAGGATTATGAGTGTGCCTCACTTAATCCATAATCTTAATCCTAATCGTAATCGCCCTCCCCCACCCAACGTCCTGACGCGCCTTCCAAAAACTTGCGCTTCGGAACATCGCCCGCATATTTCCGCGCGCATGAATGTGTTCGTAACTGGAGGTGCAGGCTACATCGGCTCGATCTGCGTGGAGGAGTTACTCAATGCGGGCCACAACGTCACAGTCTTCGACAATCTCATTGAAGGTCATCGTAGCGCCGTCGATCCGCGCGCGCGTTTCGTTCAAGGCGACCTCAGCGATGAAGTCGCCGTCACGCGGGCCATGGGAGAATCCGATTCCGAGGCCGCGATGCATTTCGCTGCTTACGCGCTTGTCGGCGAATCGATGACCAACCCTGGAAAGTATTTCATCAACAACGTTGGCAACGGCGTGAAGCTCCTCAACGCCTGCGTGGTCAACGGCGTCACCAAGTTCGTCTTCAGTTCCACGTGCGCCACCTACGGCCCGCCCGCCATGGTGCCGATGACGGAGGATTTGCCGCAGCACCCGATTAATCCTTACGGCGAGTCCAAACTGATGTTCGAGAAAGTGCTGCAATGGTATCAGCATCTGCACGGACTTGAGTTTGTCGCGCTGCGTTACTTCAACGCCGCGGGCGCCAGCGAACGGTTCGGCGAGCATCATCGCATCGAAACCCATCTCATCCCCAATGTGCTCATGGTCGCGCTCGGCCAGAAGCAACACTGCGAAATCTTCGGCACCGATTATCCAACGCCCGACGGCACGTGCATCCGCGATTACATCCACATCATCGATCTCGCGCAGGCGCACATGCTCGCGCTGCAGCCCGGCAAGCAAGGTTTCTACAACCTCGGCAATGGTGACGGATATTCTGTCCGCCAGGTCATCGAAACGTGTGAGAAGGTCACTGGGAAAAAGATCTCCACGATTGAAAAGCCGCGCCGTCCCGGCGATCCACCGAAACTGGTTGCCGGCGCTGACAAAGCGAAAAGCGAACTCGGCTGGAAACCGCGCCTGAACAAACTGGACGACATCGTCGCCTCAGCGTGGAGATGGCATCAAACACATCCCGCCGGGTATCCAGATTGAGTTGGCGGGCAGTCAGTTTCTCACCTGACCATTGCCGTAGCCAAGCCACTTGTAAGTGGTCAATTCATCCAATCCCATCGGGCCGCGCGCGCCTACCTTGTCAGTACTGATGCCGATCTCCGCGCCCATCCCGAACTCCCCGCCGTCCGTAAAACGCGTGGATGCGTTCCAATAAACGGCCGCGGAATCCACCTCCGACATGAATTGCTGCGCGCGTGCTTCATTCCGGGTGACAATGCTGTCCGAGTGAGCCGAGCCGTAATGCGCGATGTGATCGATGGCTTGTCCCACGCCATTCACGATGCGGACGTTGAGAATGTAATCGTTGTATTCGGTGTAGTAGTCCTGCTCGGTGGCAAGCTTCACGATTGAGGATTGGAGAATGTGATGGGCGCGTTCGTCCGCGTGAAGTTCGACTTTGTGCTCGGCGAGTTTTGCAGCAATGGCAGGGAGAAACGTTTCCGCGAGCGGTTGGTCGATGAGGAGAGTTTCCATGGCGTTGCAGACGGCGGGGCGCTGGACCTTGGCGTTGAGCACAATACTTTCGGCCATGGCGAGATCGGCATCGCGATCGACGAAGACGTGGCAGACCCCTTTGTAATGTTTGATCACGGGGACCTTTGAACATTCGGTCACGGCGCGAATGAGTCCCTCGCCACCGCGCGGCATACAGAGATCAACGTATTGCGTGAGAGCCAGAAGTTCCCGGATCGCCTCGCGGTCAGACGTCGGCACAACCTGAATCGCGTGCGCAGGAAAGCTGGGCAGCGCGCGGCACGCGGCATCCACCATGGTCTGGGCAATGATCTGGTTGGAGTTCAAGGCTTCCTTGCCGCCGCGCAAAATGGTGGCGTTGCTGGACTTGAAGCAAAGGCTCGCGGCATCAGCGGTCACATTCGGCCGCGACTCGTAGATGATCACGACAACGCCGATGGGAGTGGAGATTTTGCGCAGGCGCAAACCGTTCGGGCGCACGCGTTCGTCCAGCACTCGCCCGACTGGATCGGGAAGGGCGGCGACTTCGCGCAGCCCTTTTGCCATGCCGGCGATGCGTTTGTCGTCGAGCTTGAGACGATCGAGCATTGCGGCGGTAAGGCCCATCTGCGCGCCAGCTTCCATGTCGCGGGCGTTGGCGGCTTTGATGTGTTCAGCGTTCCTCTCCAGCGCGTCGGCCATTACGATGAGGCATTGGTTTTTCTGCTCGGTGGTGAGCCTGGCGAGCTCGCGCGACGCAGCCTTCGCCTGGCGAGCGAGTTGCGTCATCTGTTCCGTCAACGTCATGGCGGGCGAAGTTAAGGCAAGGAAGCGGCGATGCAATCACGTTGAGGAGTCACGCGAAGAGGGACGAAGAAGATTGTACGGAAGGTCGCGCCTGACTTCGTTCCCTTCGTGTTCTTCGCGAGACACCTGTTCCCGCGTTTAAGTCCTGCGCGGGCCGCGCCGATGGATTTCGACAGGGAGGATGCACGTTTGGAGTTTGGGTTATGCCCCGTTCGGGAAACCGGACGGGGCAAATTTTTGAAGTGATCACTGAATCAGCGCCGCACGGAACCGTAGAAGTGGATTACTGAATACTGCCCGACTGATTCACTGATCACTGAGATTGAGTTGGCTGTCCGACATGGATTCGAACCATGACAAAGGCCTCCAAAGGGCCTTGTGCTACCATTACACCATCGGACAAGCGCGGCAGAAGGTATTCCCCGTCCCCGCAGGTGCAAAGAAAATTTTGGCTTCGCTTGATTCAACTTCCGCCACGCCTATGATTCCCCGCCATGGTTTCCAAGACGGTTTTTTTCGTTGCGCTCGCGGCTTGTCTGGCTTCGACGTTTTCCCGCGCGGGTGAACTGCGGATGGGCCTTTCCAACGCTGTTCCGCCAAAGGTCGTGGCCGCCTCGGACGAAGGTGAACGCGCGATCAAACGCTTTCGTTTGCAGAAAGGTCTGAAGGCGGAACTTTTCGCCGCGGAGCCGATGCTGGCGAATCCCGTTGCCTTCGCCATCGATGAACGCGGCCGCTTCTACGTCGCGGAAACGTTTCGCCTGCACGATGGCGTCACGGACATTCGCGCACACATGACGTGGCTGGACGAGGAACTCGCGAGCACCACCGTCGAGGAACGCGTGCGCTACATGACCGCACACGAGGGCGAGCGCATCGGCAATTACACCCGCCACTCGGATCGCGTCAGAATGATTTGGGACAGCAACAATGATGGTGAAGCGGATCAGGCGACGGTTTTCGCGGATGGATTCAACAACATCGCCGACGGCATCGGCGCCGGACTGCTCGCGCGCCGCGGCACCGTTTATTACGCGAACATCCCGCACATGTGGGTCCTGCGCGATGAGACGCGCGACGGCATTTCCGATTCCAAACGTTCGATGCTGAGTGGCTTCGGTGTGCGCGTCGGGTTCCTCGGGCATGATTTGCACGGGCTGCGCATCGGGCCGGATGGAAAGCTTTACTTCAGCGTCGGTGATCGCGGTGCGCACGTCGTGAACAAGGAGCAAAAGCTCATCGCCAATCACGAGGAAGGTGCGGTGTACCGCTGCGATCTGGATGGATCGAACCTGGAAATTTTCGCACATGGGTTGCGCAATCCGCAGGAGCTCGCGTTCGATGAGTTTGGAAATCTTTGGACGGGCGACAACAACTCCGACGGCGGTGACCCGGCGCGCTGGGTCTATGTGGTGGAAGGTGGCGACAGCGGGTGGCGCGTTGGCTACCAGTTCCTGAACAATCCGTCGCGCGGCGCCTGGCTCTCGGAACGGATGTGCTATCCGCATTGGCCCGGGCAGGCGGCCTACATCGTGCCGCCCATCGCGAACATTGGTAACGGTCCGTCCGGCCTGACGTATTACCCGGGCGTCGGCCTCTCGCCGCGCTACGAGAAGCATTTCTTCCTCGCTGACTTCCGCGGCACGACCGGCAGTGGAGTTCATTCCTTCGCCGTGAAACCGCGCGGCGCTTCGTTCGACGTGGTCGATCGCCATGATTTCGTGTGGGACGTCCTGGTGACGGATGTGGAATTCGGTTACGACGGGAATTTCTATCTCAGCGACTGGGTGGAAGGTTGGAACAAATCCGGCAAGGGCCGCATCTACCGCATCAC
>DATHEW010000867.1:0-2705 GCA_035318425.1 Candidatus Acidiferrum sp.
GGAAACACCGCTTCCGACCCAAGTTGCCCAAGCTTCATTCACGGCAACGGCACTTGCGCCGTCGTCTTCAGGTAAGCCAGCAGATCGCGCACTTCGCTCTCGCTGAGCGCCTGCAACAATCCGTCGGGCATGAGTGAGAGCTCGGTTTGCTTGAGCGACTGCACATCGCCACGCGAAATGACGATCGTCTCGTTCGCCGTGACGATCGTGACGGCATTCGCATCCTGCTTCGTCACGATGCCCGTGATCGACCGGTCGTCTTTCGTTTCCACGTTCCACGTGCGGTAGTCGTTCGGAATCACTGCGTTCGGATCGATGATGTTCTGGAGGTTGTAATCCAAATCCGCGCGGCTTGAGCCAGTGAGATCAGGCGCCACTTTCCCGCCTTCCCCATAAAGCGTATGGCATTGCTGACAGGTTCGGCTGAACACACCGCGCCCGCGCCGCGCGTCGCCGTAACCTTTTCTGGCCACGAGCTGCTTATAACGCTGGATATCCTTGAGCTTGTCCGCTGCGGTTTCTCTCGCGACGCCCCACGTGCTCGTCACCTGCGCGTTAAGATGTTCATCCTTGAGACTCCGCAACTGCCTTACGATGTCCGCGGTGAGTTCCTTGGAATCGATCTTCTTCTCGGCCACGGCGGTCAGGAGCGCTTTCGCGTACGGCAATCGCGATGAAAGCGTAGTCAATGCGTCGTGCTTTTCTGCCGGCGCGAGGTTGGGATACGCAGCGAGAATCGCCGCCGGAGTTTTCGCATCATCGTACGTTGCGAGTCCCCGCAAGGCGCCACCCCGCATGTTGGCGTCGCTCAACAAGTTTTGAAGCGCCTCCGGCAATTGCGGGTCCTTTGCCTGCAGCAACGATGTCAACGCATTGCTGCGCGCTGCCGCGCCCGCGTTCGCATCGAGCAACGTGGCACGTAAAATCGTCAGGGCTGAAGCGCTGCCGAATGTGACGGACAACGACTGCGTCAGTTCACGCACTTGAGTATTTGGACTCTTGGCGAGTTTCTCCGCCACCGCCTCCCAACCCGCGGGCATCATGACACCACGGCGACCTTTCAGCCCGTCGCTCATGCCGTTCAGAATATCGAAATGAAAATGAGGATCCTCGCTTTCCACCAGCAACTGCACGAGCGGTGAGAGCGCGTCCTTGTTTTTCGCTGTTTGCGCGTGCGTAAAAAATGTGAGCGCCAGCAACAAAGCGACGACGAACGCGAGTGATTTCACAACGGTTCTTCTACGAGTGACGAAAGGAATTTTCAACCAGCTTGGGCAAATCACTTCTATCTCGGAATCGGCACCGCGCTTCACACGTCACAAATCTGCGCAGCCTCGGCGAGCGATTGCACCTTGTCGCGCAACGGAATGAACTCTTGTCCGACGTATCCCTTATAGCCCGTCTCCAAAATCGCGCGCATGATTGGCGCGTATTGAATCTCCTGCGTGTCATCGATCTCGTTGCGTCCCGGGACGCCCGCGGTGTGATAATGGCCGATCCAATCCTTGTGCTGTTTCAGTCGGCGGATCACGTCACCCTGCATGATTTGCACGTGATAGATGTCGAACAACACTTTCACCCGCTCGGAGCTGACGCGTTTGCAAATCTCGACTGACTTGTCGATGTCGTCGCAGAAATAATCAGGATGCCCTTTCATCTCCACGTTCACGCGCGAGTTCAACATCTCGAGGCAAACGGTCACGCGCTTCTCTTCGGCGAAGCTGGCGATCTGTTTCAAGCCATTGACCATGTTGCGTGTTCCCTCTTCATCTGAAATGGCTCGGCGAAAACCGGAGAACGTGATGATGCTCGGCACTCCAGCCTTCGAGGCGAGGTCGATGTTCTTGCGGAGGATGTCGAGGCACTGCGCGTGTTCCTCCTTGTGCGCGAAGCCGCGCGAGAATCCGTGACTGCCAGCGATGGCGCACGTGAGTCCGTTTTCTTTCAAGGCCGGCCAATGCTCGGCGCCGATCAGCTCGATCGACTTCAAACCAATCTTCACCGACGCATCGATCAGCTCTTTTGTTGTCATGGGCTTGAAGCACCACGGAATGACTGACTGCTGAATTCGTCCCTGCTTGATGCGGTAGAGTTCGCTCTTCTCGGCGGAGTGGGTGGTGAATGTCGGCGCCGCTGTAGCAAGCGCTGCGGCGGTCGCGTGTGCTTTCAGGAATGTTCGGCGTGTCATACAGTTTCCTTCCAAGTCTTAATCCTGATCATCATCCTATTCCTACTCGCCTCGAAGATTAAGAAGAAGATTACGAATACGATTAAGTGAGTCGTGTTCACGAATGAGCCCAGCCGCGATCGACCAGAATCTCCTGTCCGGTGATCGCGCGGCTGGCATCGCTGGCGAGAAACAAGATCACTTCAGCAATCTCTTCCGGCACGTTCAGGTCAGGAATGGATTGGGAGCGCTTGATCATCTTCTTCACCGCTGGCGTGATGTACATCCGAAGCTGGCGCTCGGTCATGATCCAGCCTGGCGAAACGGTGTTCACGCGAATGCGCCGCGGTCCCAACTCCCGCGCCAGCGAGCGAGTGAAGCCGATGATCCCGCCCTTCGTCGCGACGTAAGTGCTCATCTGCGCTGGCGAATTGTAGAAGGTGATCGACGCGAGGTTGATGATCGATGCGCCGCGCTGCATCAGCGGAACGCATTCGCGTGCGAGCAAACCTGGCGCGCGCAGATTCGTGGCGATGAG
>DATHEW010000868.1:0-2594 GCA_035318425.1 Candidatus Acidiferrum sp.
CGTCGGACTTGCCGCCGCAGTCCACAAGTAACTGCTACTGCGTATCGGGAATCTTCTGCAGCTCTTCAGCGGTAAACTGATCGGGGTGGTTCGCCACTTCGGCGCGAATCTTCTTTACCAGATCGACGTTCACCGGCGTCGCTTTGTTGCCCCACGAATTGCGCACGTACGTCAGCACAGCGGCGACTTGTTCGTCATTCAGCACATCATGGAAGGAGAGCATGTTCAGGTTCCACTCCTCGCCTTTGACTTTGATCGGGCCGATGAGGCCGCGCATTGGAATGCGCGCCACACGCGCCGGGGCGCCCATGACCCATTCAGAACCAGCGAGCGGCGGGGCCTGCCCGGCAGCGCCACCACCGTGTGGTTGGTGACATTGCACGCAGTAGGTCGAGTAAACCTGTGCCCCCATCCGAGCCAGTTTCACGCTTTCATCTGCAGGCAACACCGAGGCGAGTTCGTTGGTGCTCTTGTAGGGTCCTTGCACCAGAGGATCGAACTTTCCGCCGTGTTCGTCCACGTAGTAGCAGCCCCAATACATCAACAAGCCAAGCAACCCCGTCAGCCACAGCGGCAAGTGCGCCTCGTTGCCGGCCGCTTTCGGTTCAGCGTCAAAAGTGTTCGTCACGTCCTTGTTCATTTGGCGGGCGTGTTGGTGGATGGAGAATTTGTTTTAGGCGTGGGCGCATTCGTGGCGGTTGGCGCGTTTGTTCCCGCCGGCGCATTGGTATCACCGGCTGGCTTCACCTGCGGCAATTGTGTCATCGGAGCCTCGAAGAGGGGCGTCATGGTGCGCAGGCTTTGCAGATACGCGACAAGTCGGAGGGTTTCTGGCTTCGGCACGATCTCGTATCCGGCCGCGGGCGCGAACTCGGGCGGAAGTTTCAACGCGTCGGGCGAAGGCGTCTTGCCGATCTTGCGCTTCTCGAAGAAATACTGATACGCGGGCATCGTCGAGCCCTTGATGTCGATGCGTGGATTGTAGAGATGGCGAAGATGCCACTGCGCATCGGGTTGGCGCGCGCCGATGTTCGTCAAGTCAGGCCCCAGTCGCGAGTTGCCGATTTGCACCGGGTTTTCGTAGAGATAATCCTGCGCCACACTCTGACGAAATCCCCAGCCGCGCTGGATGTCCGCGCCGATCGGGATGAAAAGCATCGGCGCGGTCGCACCGGAGTCGGTGAGTGTCTTCTGAATCCGGTTCGCCTCGGCCTGGGAAATATTTTTCCGCACCGGTTGCGGCGTGGTGTCGGTGGCGGAGGAAATTAACTGAGTGCCGTCTTTGATCCCAAGAGCGTAGAGCGCCTTGGCCGTGCCTTGTTGGTTGGTCGTGCCGGTGAGCAACACGTCGAAGACGTAACCTTGCTGACGCACCTGCTGGCTGTGGCACTGCACGCAACCGGCCGCCACGTAAACCTTGTGTCCTTGCGCGGCGACGCCGGGTCGCAAGGTCGGGTATGCCATGCTGGCACCTTCGGGTACTTTGGGTTGTTGCGAACCTAGCTGGAGTTGCGGGGCAAAAATCATCCCCCACCACGACGCGACGAACGTGGCGAACACACCGAGGAAAATCACGGAACCGTAATTCATCGAGCCGCCCTCGCGGTTTTGAGTTTCGCGTCCTTCGCCTGCTTATCTCCCGGACAGCAGCAGGAGCAGCAACGACGGCAGCAATCGTACAACATCTTCGCCACGCTCCCGAAGATCGCGATGTTGCCGATGAGCAACAGTAGCAGCCCCAGGGTGCTCGCACGAATGAACGGCTTCATCGCGTTCATGATGTCGATCGATGGCACCGAACCATCCATGAGCTTGCGACCCTGGACGAATCCGCCGAGGAGCAGCGCGCCAGAGAAGAACAGAATGCCGAGCATCGTACACCACCAGGTGAGCTTCCCGCGCGAGCCGCACGTAAGATCGGCGCCGGTGATGCGCGGAACGATTTGGAAAATGGCACCAAACAGCGCGAATCCAATGAACCCGTAAAGCGCGATCACTTGCGCGGCTTCAACGATCACGGTCAACGGCACCGCGGGACAGAGCGCAACGGCGACATTCAACACACCGGTGATGGCGAAGAAAATCAGCGACGTCGTAAACCAGATGCGCGCGCAGTCGGACGCGGGGAAACGCCGCGTGTTCCAGAGATTCATTACCGTCGCGACGAGTGGCACAAGCGTCAGCACCGTCGCCGCGATGCTCACGCTGACGATCCACGACGGGAGCGGGAGACCATGATACAGCCCAGCCATCCAGGGACCGAACACCGCCAGAGTCCAGAATCCGAGGATCGCGAGCGCACGGCTGTAGAGCTGGCCGTTGCCCAACTTGGGAATAAAGTAATAGAGCACCGCCACGCCGAGCGCGCCGAGCCAAAGCGTGAACAAGCCACTCGCGAACCAGCCGTTGACGAGGAATTGCATCGCGCCGCGAACCGGATGCCAGACGAGGAGCAATCGCGCTGTTGTGTAAAGCCACGGGAACCACAGCAGTGCTGCAATGATGTACCATTGCGACGGATATAGTTCTCGATCGTGGCGGCGGGCGAACGTCACCAGCGCGATCACCGCGAGGACGAGGAACGCGCAAAAGAA
>DATHEW010000869.1:0-6927 GCA_035318425.1 Candidatus Acidiferrum sp.
GTGCTTGATTCATCCGTCGCGGAAACCGGCGAGACGCCGGGGGCACGTTGTTCCAGCTCCGCCGGAAACTTCAGCGCCTCGATCGGCTCGGCCTTGTTCGTCTGCGGATTGAACCACGAGTTGTAGAGCTTCAGGAAAATCCATTGCGTCCACTTGAAGTATTTCGGATCGGTCGTGTCCACCTCGCGCGACCAGTCGTAGCTGAAGCCGAGGCTTTTGATCTGCTTGGTGAAGTTCGCGATGTTCGCCTCCGTCGTCTTGCGCGGATGCTGTCCCGTCCTGATCGCATACTGCTCCGCGGGCAAACCGAACGCGTCCCAGCCCATCGGATGCAGAACGTTGAAACCGTTCGCACGGCGATAGCGCGCGAGAATGTCCGTGGCCGTGTAACCCTCGGGATGGCCGACGTGGAGGCCCGCGCCGCTTGGGTAGGGGAACATGTCGAGCACGTAAAACTTCGGCGGAAGATCATCGGCGGAAACTTTCTTTCCTTCGAGTCCATGCCGCTTCGCAAACGCGTGTTCGGCCGGCAACACCTCGCCCGGATTGAATGCGCGGAACGATTGTGTCTGCTCCCAAAACTGCTGCCACTTCGGCTCGATAAGATTAAACGGGTACTGTCTGCGGCTCGACATAAGCGCGAGAATTTGCGGGAAAGGATTTTACGGCGCAATGCGAGACTTCATCACGTGCGCTACTTGCACGCATTCCGGGAAGCACGGCGCGCCTTGCGGACGATGCGGAGCGGAATTCGGTACTTTTTCGGAGAACTCGCATCGCAACGTTCCCAATGTTCACTCGCGTTCGCTGCTGGCTTAATTGGTTCATGAAGATTGCCGTCGTGATGCTTCCCCGGTCGGGGAACGTCGAAGTCATGGTCAACGGTCAAATGAAAGCCGTGCCTCGCGTCGTGCTGCTTGGTCGCGGCAGAATTTCCCTCGTGTTACTCGCGATGCTGGCATGTGCGGCGACGATTGGCGTCGGCACATACTCGACGTTACAACGAAGCAAACCGGCGGATGGCGGGGACACCTCGCAGCCCAGGAAGAGCGACGGGATCGCGGAACGCGTGGAACGCCGTTCCGTGGTGCGCCCACTCGAGCCATCGGACGAGCTTAAGAAAGGTGACCTTGTGGTGTTGCGTCCTAATTCATTTTCGACGCCCAAGGTTCAACAAGTCGCCGCCACGCCAAATGAAACCGTGGTCATTCGCCGCGGCGGCGTGCTCGACAGCCTCTACATGCTCGGCGGAAGCGGCTACGTCGTCGTCTCCGACACTGAGCCGACGCGCATTGTTCGTCCCGAAGAGATCAGCGGCACGCTCGTGTCCGGTTCCACGAACAACTAACCGCGGTTGAGCTTATCGCTTGCGCCGCGCTAACTTGCGCGCCATGCGCACCGCCGCACGATCCATCGCCGATGTCCTGGCACCGTTGCATCTGGCGCGCGGGGTCAGCGTCGATCAACTTGGGCCGTTCCGAGATGGCGACCAGGAATACGTGTTGCCGCGCTGCACTTTCGCTGGACCGAATAGCAGCGATCCAATTCGCATCGGCATTTTCGCGGGCATTCATGGCGATGAACCTGCGGGGATTTTGGCCGCAGTCGAATTCATCAGCCAGATCGCTCGCGATCCTCGACTGGCGGAGAACTATCTCGTTCGCGCGTATCCCATCTGCAATCCGACCGGGTTCGAGGACAACACGCGCGCGTCACGACGCGGATCGGATTTGAATCGTTGTTTTTGGAAAAATTCCGCGGAGCCGGAAGTGCGTCTCATCGAGCGTGAGTTGCGCGAGAATCGTTTCGACGGACTGATCCAGTTGCACGCGGACGACACGAGTGACGGCTTGTACGGTTTCGTGCGTGGTCACACTTTAAGCGAGAATCTTCTGAAGCCGGCACTCGATGCCGCGGGAAAAATCCTGCCCCGAAATATCAACGCGCAGATCGATGGTTTTGCGGCAAAGGACGGAATCATTTACGACGGTTACGAAGGGATTCTCGCCGCGCCATCCGAACTTCAGCCGCCACCGTTCGAGATCATCCTCGAGACGCCACATCACGCGCCGGGCGACCAGCAGGTGGAAGCGTTGGTTGTGGCGATGCACTCCGTGTTCGCCGAATACCGGCAGTTGATTGCCTTCGCGGCAAACTTGTGAGATGGCTGCAAGCAGTTGCCGAAAGCAACTTCCAACCTCTTGCGTTGCTCAACCGGCTTGCATCGCGTTCCTCTCACCCCAACCCTCCCTCTGGGGGGGCAGCCCTCCAATCCTCGCGAAACGGATTTTTTTGGTAAACGCCATGATCAGTTCGATACGCGCATTCTCCCGCTTCGTTTCACCCGCTTCACGTAAGCACGCGCGTTGCCTCGCAGAGCAGATCGTTCCAAATCACTCAGCCCATTCGGATCGAAACGATACTTGCCGTGGAGCGCGATGAGCGTGCGGAGTGACGCACCGTCAGCCGTGTGTTCATCAATGCGGTCGTGCCAGGCGCGCCAGCTTTCATGCGACCGTCGTTCCAGCCCGCGCGACGCCAGAGCGCGTTCCACTTCGTAAATCTCGGAATCCAGGCCGGGCCAATCCCGCGCAACCGTGTCCGCATCAACACGGGACTTCTTTTGCCGCCACTGTTTTCTCCAAACGAAACTCACAAGCGCGATGACGATCAATGGCGCCGGAAGCCAGATCAGATATTTGCGGAAGTCGGTGCTGCCCCAACGCAGTTTGGAAAACTGAAACCAAAGATCGGAGAAGAAATCCTTGATCGGCCGCAGCCACGACGAGTTCTTCTTCTCGATGGCGTTCCATGATCCCGGCGTGGTGTCGAAGTCATGCCATGAACCGTCATTCCAAACCAGCGTCCAGGCGTGCGCGTGGCGTTCCCGCACGACGAACTTCTTCCCTTTGCCTTCCTGCACTGAGTAGCCGATGGCGTAGCGCGTGGGCACGCCGGCCTTGCGTAGCAGCAGCGCGGACGCAGTCGCGAAGTATTCGCAATGGCCGGTGCGTTCCTTGAAGAAGCGTGCGATCACCGTTTCGTTGCGTGTCGCGACATGTCGTTTGGTGAGATAGCTCGAGTAAGAAAACTGGTCGCGAAAGTAGTTGCTCACAATACGCATGGCCTCTTGCGCTTTCATCCCGCGGTGCAAGCCAAGTTGTCGCGCGACTTCAGCAACGGCGGGTTCGTCTTCATCCAGTTCGCGACTGTCCTCGAGTTGGCCCGGCGCATCAAACGTCGGCACTTCGTCGTAACGAACATCGTAGAGCACCAGGCCGGGACCTTCTTTCACTCGCAGCGCGCCGAGTGGATTCCGCTCCACGATCGGCACCGAGAGATTGTCGATGCGTGCAACGCCCGTCGGCACGGCGAGGATGCCATTTCCACCGTGCAGGTATTGCGCGACGTTCACGCTGCGGCGGATCGCGTTCGTCTGAAGAATCCACGAAGTGTTGTTCGTCTCCGCGACGACTGATTTGAACCCGGGTTGCTCGTTCCGCCACGCCACGCCGCTGTATCGATTGTAACTTGCTTCACGAATCAGCTCGGGCGGCGGCTGGCCGTCGGTGCGCAAGCGCAGCACGATGCGATCCGACAACTTCAATTCTCCGATCGAACCCATCGCCGTGCGCGCCGATCGTGTGTCCACTTTTCCTCTAGCTAAGCGCGAAAACCAACTGACGTTCATTTCCTCGAGCTTCTTCTGCAGAGTGCTGAGGCCGCCGTGACCGAAATACCCGCCTGCCACAGCCGCGCCGAAGAGCACCGCCCACACCAATGCTTGCGCGCGCCGTGAACGTTGCGACCAGAGCGCCCAGGCGACGAGTACGCACAGCCCGGCGTAGAACCAGGGCGTGCGTTGATTGCTCGCTGTCGTCGCGAACAGGGTCAGTACCAAAAACGGGAATGCGATCGTGATGCGTGTCGGTTCGTGGCCGGGTTGCCCTCGGCGTTTGCGGTAAAACCAGGAGAACGTCGAAACATCAACGGACGGTTCCTCGCTGAAAGCGACGGCGATCACCAATGGGAACCCGAGCATCGGAAACCATTGAACCCAGAGCAGGGCAGCGCGGCCTTTCTCACGCAACGCTTCGGGCCGACGGCCGGCATCCACGAAGAAGTCGTTCAGCGCGACCGTGCCTTCGTTGAAAAAATGATAAACCATCGTGCCGAGGAAAATCAGCGCGCACAAGTTCCACAAACGATCGAGGTCGGACTGCGAAAAACTCCAGCGCGCTTTGATCACCCGCGGCAGTTCGATCAGCACGCCGAGCGCCGCGCCGATCCAGACATGGCCCGTCTGCCAGCCCCAGAAAAGCAGGGCGAGTCCGAGCAATAACGGCGGCGTGTTCACAGCTTCGAGAGTGTCTCCGCAATTTGGTCGAGCGGAACCTCGTGCAACTGCGTGGTGGCCGCAATGGCCGGCGGCTCCATTGGCTGGAATTTTACTTCCCGCAGCACGAGGACGAGCAGGGGAACGCCGAGAGATTCCAGCTTGCGCACGAGTTGCTGCCGGGCGTCGTCCCAGGTGAGCATGATGCAAATGCAGCCACTCACGAGGGCCGAGTGTTCGATCACGATTTGTTCCAAGGCTGCGAAGGATTTCTCCGAGCACGTATGGACGCCCGCGAGAATTTCAAGCATCTGGTCCGCGTGAGCGACGCCGCGGCCAACCGTGAGGCAATACGCCTGCGGACCGACGAACAGCAGGTCGAGCAATGATTCCTGTGTGTCGATAGAGCAGGCGAACGATGCCGCGATCGACACTGCTTCCTCGAACACCGGCACGTTGTCCGGCTCGGTAAACGTGTCGAGAATCAGCGCGTGGCGAACGAAGAATTCGTCCTGGAATTCCTTCACTACGGGACGTCCAACCTTCGCCCAACTTCGCCAATGGATGCGCCGCATCGGATCGCCGTGCCGGTAATCACGCAGCGCCACGAACTCTTCCGATTCACCGACTGACGACGCGAACGACACGCCGCCTTGTTGGTAACGTGCCGCGCCAGGCAGTGCGAAATTCGGCAGCGGATAACGCTTCGGCAGAATGGTGATCGAAGCCGGCGCGGCGACGCTCACAAAGGCTCGGAACAGCGTGAGCGGATCAGGCCGCGCGATCGACACGCCGCGCAAATGCAGCACCCCACGTTTCACCGGAAGCAATCGCATCTCCGCCGTTGCCTCCGCATTTGGAAGGAGCGGGGCGAGCGATTGCGCTTTGGGTGGATGGAGGCGGCGCACTGGCGAAGATTTCGCAAAGCGAAAACTTTTGCGCCGGCTGGTTGATTTTGTTTCGCGGAGAAACTCTTCAAAGCTCGGGCGCGGATCGGCCAGATCTTCAAAGACGAACAAGTCGCCCTGTGCCATGCGTCCGAGATTTTTTACAGTGATGTGATACTGCAACGGCTGCCCCGCCGTGCCGAATCGGGGCAACGTGCGTTCCGCTTCGAATCGCAGCCGGAAGAACGGCGCACAAGCAAGAGCCACGAACCACAAGCAGGCGAGAAACGCAAACGCTTGATAGCCCAGCGACTGCTCCGTGTCCGTCGCCATGCCGGCAGTCAGCAAGAGAGCCACCGCCGCGAGCCAGCCGCCAGGCGTGAACCGTCGCATGCTCCAATGCCGCAGCGACGAGACGATGCGGTAGATGCGATACGCGAGACGGGTCATTGGATTTGCGATTTATGATTCACGATTGATGAACCGGGGTTTGACAGACGCGTGAATCGAAATTCGTAAATGGCGCGCACGGGCTTCACGCCGGCACAGGAACTTTCTTCAACACATCCTCCACTACGCCACGCGCGGAGATACCGGAGAAGCGCGCCTGCGGTTCCAACACCAGTCGATGCGCGATCACGGCCACGGCGAGCTCTTGAATCTGTTCCGGCGAGACGAAATCGTGACCGTCGATGAGTGCGAGCGCTTGCGAAAGCTTCATCAAGGCGAGCGATGCGCGTGGGCTGGCGCCGAGTTGCACGCCGGGCCGGCCACGCGTCGCCGCGCAGAGATCGACGATGTAACGTTTGAGTTCCTCACTGATGCGCACTTCTGTCACAGCAGTCTTCAGCGCGAGCAATTCGGCCAGCTCGACCACGGGTTTCAAGTCATCGAGCGGATGCGTTTTCTCCTGCGCGGAGAGCACGGCCACTTCCTCCTCCGCCGTCACATAACCCAGTTTGAGCCGCACGGCGAAGCGGTCCATTTGCGCTTCGGGCAATGGGTACGTGCCGCGGAACTCGACGGGGTTTTGTGTGGCGATCACGAAAAAAAGTTCCGGCAGCGCGCGCCGTTCTCCTTCCACGCTCACTTGAGTTTCGCCCATCGCTTCGAGCAGTGCGGACTGCGTGCGCGGTGAAGCGCGATTGATTTCGTCGGCCAGAAGAATGTGCGTGAACACCGGACCTTCGTAGAATCGAAACTCCTGGTCGCGAGGATTGAAAACCGAGACCCCGAGAATGTCCGACGGCAACAGGTCGGGAGTGAACTGCACTCGCTTGAAACTCGCGTGAACGGAGCGCGCGAGCGCCTTGGCCAGCGTGGTCTTTCCCGTGCCGGGATAATCTTCGAGCAACACGTGCCCGCCGGTCGCAAGCGCGGCGAGAATCTTCCGCAGTGGTTCGCTCTGGCCGCGGATTACGCGCTCAATGTTGGAGATGATGGATTTGGCGACGACTCGCGAGGATGGATTCATTCAACGCGGCAATGTTCTCGAAACTCGAAGGCCGCACAACGGGAAACAGTTCGGGAACGGGAAAGTTGCCGAAAATGAGTAGTGGAGAACTATGACGGCGCCGAGCATTCGCCACTCGCCTCGCGCAGGACCTGCACGGTAAAGCCGCCCTTGAATTCCTCGTTCGTCACGTAGTTCCAGTCGTTCAATTGATCCAGAGGCACGCTGATGGCATCACCGATCTTCAATTC
>DATHEW010000870.1:0-11098 GCA_035318425.1 Candidatus Acidiferrum sp.
TTTCCGCTGCGCGCGAGTGCGGCGCGTCGGTAATTCACGAAGGCCGGTAAATTCAGCGCGCTAAACTAAGGCATACGAGATGGCTCTCGCTACGCAGGTACAATTTTTTCTGTGAGAGCACTGGCGCTGCCCAGCAGGGGAAGTGCAGTGACGGCATTTGCCAGCGGGAGATTTCTTCGCAGGCGTTGGTGTTCGGTTTGAACAGGCCGAGCAATCCGCCTTCGCCGAGTGCGATCAATTTACCATCCGCGAGGATGGCTGAGCCGCGGCCGAAAACTGGTGGTTGCGCTTTGGTTCCCGCGGACGGGTGACCGCGCCAATTCTCATCCCGCGACCACATCAGCTTGCCGGTTTTCAACTCCACGCAACGGAAGCTGGCGTCGGGTTCATTGCGTCCGCTGAACGCGTAGAGGAAGCCTTGGTGCAGCACGGGCGTGTTCCAGTGGATTTCGAGCACGGGACGTTTCCAGCCGGTGGCGGGATCGCGATCGGCAGGATCGAGCGGGTGTTTTGGGTTGCGCCAAAGTTCTTCGATGGAGCCGTCTGGTTTCACCCGCAACAGCACGGTGCCGACACGGTAGTAAGCGGCGGAGATCAGCACCGTGTCATCGTGAACGATGGGTAACATGGCGTTCACCGAGTCATTCGCGTATGACGAGAACCAACGCGTGAATTGAATGTTGCCGTTCGCGGGATCCAACGAAACCAAACCTTGGCGCATGAGGCAAAACACATGGCGCTTACCGTGAATCGTGGCGGCAACGGGTGACGAATAGCTCGCTTGTTTCTCAACCCCGCTCCACTCGTACGGACGTTCCGCGCGCCCGCCGATAGTGATCACACCGTTCCAATTCGTTTTGCCGACATTCTCCCAAATCGCTTTTCCCGTCTTCGCATCGAGCGCCACCACACCGGCGTTCGTCTGGCCGCCGATCATGACGATGAGCTTGTCGTCCTCCAGCAACGGGGTGCTGCCGACGCCGAAGAACGCTTCGGGAATATTCCAATCCTTCGCCGTGTCGCGTTGCCAGATGAGTTTGCCAGTTCGCACGTCCAGACAGACGAGTTTTCCTTCCGCGCCAAAAGTGTAACAGCGATCCGACGTGAGCAGCGGAGTGCAGCGCGGCCCGTTGTTGTAGCCGTAAGGATCCGAATAAGAACTCGGATATGCGTAGCGCCAACCGGGTTCGCCTGTGCTCGCCTCGAGACTTTGGATGATCTCTTCGGCTCCCACGCGATGAAAGAGCACGAGTTGATCTCCCATCACCGAAGGCGCGCTGTAGCCGGTGCCGATTTCTTTTTCCCATAACACGCGCGGGCCATTCGTCGGGAACCTGTCGAGAAGATCCGTTTCGATCGAAGTATTGTCTCCTCGCGGGCCGAGGAAGCGCGGCCAATCTTCAGCGCGCACCGCAAGTACTCCAACACAAAGCAATGCGAGGACAAATCGTTTCATCGGATGCGGAGAGTCTCGCGAAGAACGCGAACAGGACGAAGGGGAAAATTGCCTGCATCGCTGACCTTCGTGTACTTCGCGAGACGCTGAAAAATATTGCGCCGCGCACGCGTGAAGTGTCACTTGTCGCTCGCCATTGCCATGACTGCCGACGCCAAAGCCACCACCTCACGACCGCGCCGGCTCGTCTGCATAGTCAACGGCATCTACTCGACGCAACTGGGCGGCGGGGACATTTACTTCAGCTACATCGCCCGCGCAGCGCTTGATGCGGGGTATTCGTTGCATTGCTTCGGCGGACACGCCTTCGAGGAATACCTCGAGCGCATGGGAATTCCCGCGACTGTCACGCTTACCGATTCGGGTAAAGGCGACTTCGGCAGCGTGGCGTCGTTGAAGGATCAAGGCCGACTACTTTGGGATTTTGCGAAGCGTTGTTGGAACACCCTCTTCAAGTTGAAAGAAATTCGAGAGGACGATTGCGTGTACTCGATGTCGGATTATTGGTTCGACTCAATCCCGCTGATGCTCTGCCGCGCGCGCTCGAAGATCATGTATCTCGGCATGATGGCCCCGACGCTCGGCGAAGTGCTGACGCGCGGCCGTGCCGATGTCACGGCGGCGCGGCTGGCGTCACTTTACTACTGGGCGAGCCAGCAGTTCTCGTTGCGGTTGTTCCGATTTTCAAAACGGAAAATTTTCACCTACGGGCATCCCGAGATGCGCGCTTATCTGAAGCGCTTCGGCTATCGCGACGACGAACTCGTCGATGTTTCAAACGGCATGGATGTGGAAGCGGCTGACCGTGTGCCGGAACAGCCAAAGCAGTTCGACGTCGCCTGGACCGGCCGCGTGCATCCGCAAAAAGGGATCGACGACTTACTCGCAACGCTGCCGGTGATGGTGAAACGTTTCCCCGATTTCCGGGCCGTGATTATCGGCAAGAGCAAAGATGTGCTCGCGCCCAAGGTGCAGGAGCTGGGATTGGCCGATCACGTGACCTTTAGCGGCTTGGTTTCAGAGGAAGAGAAGTTCCGGCTGCTCAAGGCGAGTCGCTTGTTCCTGATGCCGAGCCGTTACGAAAGCTGGGGAATCGTTATCGGCGAAGCGCTCGCCGCTGGCGTGCCCGTGGTTGGCTACGATCTGAAATGTTATCGGCCGGTGTTCGGCGATTTCGTGCGCTACGTGAAGCCATTCGATCGGCGCGAGTGGCTCAGCGTCGTGGAGCAGACAATCTCTGAGTTGCGCACCGGCAAGAATTATCTCGATGCGATGAAGTTGATAGAACTGAAGCACGCGCTCAGTTGGAAGACGACGCAAGCGTCATTCCAATCCGTTGTGCTGCGGATGTGCGGCTAATCTCGCTTTCGACTGAAAAGATAATCGGTCGCTGCGAGACGGCTTCGCAGCCAGTCGGGCCCGAGTGCTTTCGTGACCTTCGCAAGATGCGTAGCATCCTCGGATTCAATGATCACATGATCGGTTCGTGCCAGGGCTTGTTTTCCACCCGCAATCACATCGAGTTCGAATCCTTCCACGTCGATCTTCATCACGGTGATGCGCCTGTTGTCCAATTTCTCATCCAAAGTAGTCACGCTGACTCTGAATTTGCTCGCGTTGCCGCCTGCCGATGCAAACCGCGACGTACCGTCCACTCCGTGCGGACTCTCGAACCACGCCTCGCCGGATTCACGCGAGAGCGCTTGCTCGTGACACGTCATTTTGGCGCCTGTCCGCTCCTTCATTTCGCGAATGCGTTTGGCCATGGCCGGCAACGGCTCGAAGGCAATGATTTCAGTTTGCGGATTCAAGCAATGCACGTAATGCGAGAATACCCCCGCGTTGGAGCCGACATCCACCGCGAGCGGAGAGTTCGCAGTCCTGATCGCGGCGGCCCAGCGCGGGTCATGTAACTCGCGCTCAACAAAGATGGACCAGTACGCAATAAGACTGTCCTTGGTATCGATCACGAACCTCTTTGGAGTAGTAATGGAACCTTCAAATTTCCGGGACCGAAAGTATTGCCATCGAGCGCCCAGAAGGTTCATCGCGAAACATGGCCTTGAGAACAGCAACCGCAGGAACCCGAAAAGACTTTTCACGCTGTGCCTTACGGCAAATTTCCATTTCGTACTCATTCGTTGCTTACTTGATGATGTGCGGTTTGAACCGGTTGCGCGCGCGTTTCCAGAACTGTTCGCGCGGCGTCAGCGGTCCAGCATCACGCGCCAACGATGGCAGCATGGCACGCGGGTTTGGGTTCAACTGCTTCGCCGCATCCATGCACGTCGCGTTGTGATAGATCAAAACGCCGTCCAAATGCGGCACCGTCGCCCACGTACGCTGTGTTACGGGCGCAATGTGACAGCGGTAATTGTACTGGCACGGTAGAATCCGCACGCGCTCAAAGTATTTCGTCTGCACCACTTCGTTCAGGCAGAACTGATCGTCGGCCACGGTGCGAAAGTGAGTGCGGCCACGCTCGACGATTTCCGCGCGAATCTCGCGGCTGGCGGGAACGTTCCAAAAAACCACGCCGCAGTTCAGGAAGTTCGCCGTGTAACCCTGGCCCATGATGTAGCGCGACCCGAGGTGCTCCGTGATGGCGCCGAGGCCGGCATCACCGACGAGTTGTTCGAATGAGGGCAACGGCTGAAGACAGAGCACATCGAATGAATCCACGACCAGCGCGTAGTCCACGTCGAGTTGGTCAATGAGCGACATGCGACGGAAATACACTTCGCGCAGCGGATGCGAGAAATCCGGCACCGGTTTAACGAGATGATACGTGATTTGGGGAAGCTGCCGCTCCGGCAAATGTTCGCCGAGGATGAAGGCATGAAGCGGTACGCCGGGATTTTTTTCCGCGAAGCTGAGGAAAGTGTAATCGAGTCGCTCCGTGGATTTGCCGAAGGCGACGGTGACAACGGCGGAGCGCTTCATGCGTTCTCGTGGCGTCGCAGCAAGCGTCGTTCGTGATCACCCGAAATCATGCGCGCAGCTTAGAAATGAGCGCAGTTACTGTCGAGAGCACGGTCTGTCACTCTTACCAGCGGGCACCCTTCACCTTGGTGCGAACGCGGCAAAGATACATGTCCGCGGTGATGTACAGCGTTGACCCTTCATCGCCCCACGCACAATTCGACGTCGCCTCGCCAGTCGCGAGCGTGCCGAGATGCTTGCCCTCGGGTGAAATAATCAAGACGCCGCCCGGCCCGGTCGCCCAGAGATTTCCGAGCGCATCGACCTTGAGCCCGTCGGGCAATCCCTTCTTTGAACCCACCATGGCAGTGACATCGAGAAACACGCGGCCAGCGCCGAGTGAGCCATCATTATTTACAGGAAAAGCCATCCACACAGCGTTGGTCGGATCTGAATTGGCGACGTAGAGGATTTTTTCGTCAGGAGAAAACGCAAGGCCGTTCGGTCGGGACATGTCTGAAGTGAGCAGCGTGACTCGCTTGTCCTTCGCCCAAACTCGATAGACACCTTGATACGGCAGTTCCTTCGTGAGGTCGTTCACATTATTCACGAGACCGTACGGCGGGTCGGTGAAATAGATGTCGCCGTTTGATTTCACCACGAGATCGTTCGGGCTGTTGAAGCGGCGCGAACGGTAATGATCAGCCACGTTCACCACCGTCCTATTTTTCTCCTGGCGCGCTATCCGACGATTGCCGTGCTGGCAAAGAAGCAAGCTGCCATCGCGATCACGAGTCAGCCCGTTCGAACCCGGCTCGCCACCGCGCGGCGCCTTGCCGTCGTAACCGCTCGGCTGCAGAAAAATGGAAACCCCGTCGCGTTCATCCCACTTAAAAATGGTGTTCAGCGGCACATCGGAGAAGAGAAGATGACCACCCATCCACACCGGGCCTTCCGACCAATCAAAACCCTCCGCGAGTTTTTCGATCGTCGCTTCCTTCGGGAGCAAACGATCCAGCGCGTCGTCGTCGAGCCGATCAATTCTGCCGAGTGCTCCAGACGCGCTGCGGATGGTTCTCGGCGGCGTGGTTGTATTCGAGGGAGGAACGCAGCGGAGTTCATTGCCTCCGGCTGTCGATGGCAGCTTTGCAATCGGCACCTCAGTTTTCGTCGCGGACTGACAGCCAACGAACATCACACTGCCAATCAAGATGACGAAGAGAAGAGTGTTGTTCCTCATAGAGTATCCGGTGGTTCGCGCGGAGCCTTGCGAGCCACCATCGGGCCGGTCAAGGAAAACCTCAGAACGTCACGAGATCACGCGTTCTTCGAGTGAAGCGACAGCAATGCGTGTAACCGACGCGCCGCGCCAATGTCACGGCTTGCTGGAAATCTGCGCCCACCTCAGTTGGAGCATGGGCATCGCTGCCGAACGTGATCGGCACCTCGCGCTCATGCGCGAGCCGAAGGATTGTCTCACTCGGATAAATTTCGCGGCACTCTTTGCGGAGTCCCGCCGTGTTCAGCTCGATGGCGACGTCGCTGTGCTTTGCCGCGTCGAGAAAACGTGTGAAGAGAGATGTGCAGTCGCGTTGCGGAATGAACCCAAACTTCTTCGGGAGATCGACGTGCCCGATGATCTGAAATAGTTTGGACTCCGTCGCCATCGTCAGTCGTTCGAAGTAAGCGCTCCACACCTCGAACGCGTCTCGCTCCTTCCACTGGGATAACATGTGCGGATTATCCACCGCCCACGAGTCGCTCACGTAATGCACCGAGCCGATGAAATAATCCCACGACTCGCGCCCGGCGAGTTCGCGAATCCAATCTTCATCGCCCGGGAGATAATCCACTTCCAGCCCAAGGCGAATGATGAGTTGAGGATGTTCCCGTTGAGCGCGGCGCACTTTCTCCACGTATTCATCAAGCTGGCTGGCCAGCATCCGCCAGTCGTCGAAGTCATCACGCGGCATCGGCGAGTGATCCGTGAAACCGATCTCGCGCAGTCCGATGCTCGCGGCATGCGCGGCGTACTCAGTCGGCTCGCCCGTCGCATGGCGACAAAGCGGCGTGTGCATGTGATAGTCAGCGGGAAGCGCCATGCGTTGAATCTAAAACCCGCCTTGGATGTGATGAAGCAGATTGTGCGATGAAGCGAGCGACGCTGGCGCGCGTTCAAGCTGACTCGACCATTGACACTACGATTCGCCGTTCCTTATTTTCTCGCGGCAAATAACTGAGCGCGCTGCCCCGAATTTGCATTCGGGGATTTTTTGTGTCAGCGCGCGACGCGCAGATTCTCTATGGCGAATACAATCCTGGTCGGTGCCCAATGGGGCGACGAAGGCAAAGGCAAAATTATCGATGTGCTCACTGAGGACGCCGATATCGTTGTGCGCACCCAAGGTGGCAACAATGCCGGCCACACCGTCTTCATTGGCGAAAAGAAATTCGTCCTGCACCTGATTCCTTCCGGCATCCTGCGCAAGAAAAAGACTTGCGTCATCGGAAACGGCGTCGTCGTCGATCCGATCAGCCTCGTTGGTGAGATCGAAGGATTGCGCAAGCTGAATATCAACGCGAACGGCAACCTGCTGCTCAGCGAAACTGCGCACCTGGTGTTTCCTTACCATCGTGAACTCGACGAGCAGCGCGAGATTCTGAAGGGCAAAAACAAGATCGGCACCACGAAGCGCGGCATCGGCCCCGCCTACGGCGACAAAGCGGCACGCACGGGCATGCGCGTGATCGATCTCATTCAGCCCGATCGCTTCGCAGACAAGCTCAAGTTCAAGATCAAGGAGAACAACGAAATCCTGAAAGCGTTTGGCGCCAGGCCGCTCTCGTTCAAGAAAGTTCACGACACGTATCGCGAGGCCGGTGATTACCTCAAGCCGTTCGTGACGAACACCGTGGTGTTTCTTCACCAGGCGTGCCGTCGCAGCGACAACATTCTCTTCGAAGGCGCGCAGGGAACGTTCCTCGACATCGATCACGGCACGTATCCGTTCGTCACGTCATCGAACACGACTGCGGGTGGCGCTTGCACCGGTTCCGGCGTGGCGCCGCACCTGATGGACACGGTCGTGGGTGTGATGAAGGCCTACACGACGCGCGTGGGTGAGGGACCGTTGCCGACAGAGAGTCCAGAAATCGCCGACATGCTTCACGCGATGGGACGTGAGTTCGGCTCCACCACAGGACGTGCGCGCCGTTGCGGATGGTTCGATTCCGTTGCCACACGCCATGCGCAGATGGTCAATGGCATCGATGAACTCGCCGTCACGAACGTGGATGGTTTGGACTCGCTGGACGTGATCCGCGTTTGCATTGGATATCGCGTGGGTTCGACGCGTTACGATTACGTTCCGAACGACATCGAGGCATTCCAAAAGTGCGTTCCCGTTTACGCCGAGTTTCCCGGTTGGAAAACCTCGACGACGAAGGTTCGTGAATGGAAGAAGCTGCCGGCAAACTGCCGCGCCTATCTGAAGGCGCTCGCGGAACTCACCAGTGCAAAGCTGGCGATTGTGTCGGTGGGACCAGCGCGTGAGCAGACCATTTTCCTTTGAGGCGAACTTGAAACCCGCGGACGCATGGAAGCGCACAAGTGAGGACGGCATGTGCTTCTGTGATCGAGCAGCCGATAGAATGGCATGACCACGCCGCACCTCAGCTCGGCCGCCAAAGAATCATTGCCGACCCACGTGGCCATTATCATGGATGGCAACGGGCGTTGGGCGAAGCAGCGCGGTTTGCCACGCGTCGAGGGACATCGCAATGGTGTCGAGTCCGTGCGCGCCGTGGTTCGCGCGGCGGGCGAAGTCGGAATCAAGTACCTCACGCTCTACGCCTTCTCAGTCGAGAATTGGAATCGTCCCAAGGACGAGGTTGATACGTTGATGAAATACCTCGCGCGGTTTCTGAAGAACGAAATCGGCGAGTTGAATCGGAGCAACGTTCGCCTCGAAGTCATTGGCCAGATTTATCGCCTGCCTGAGTTCGTGCAGGAGCAATTGCGCAAAACGATGGACGCGCTGGCGAAGAACAATGGTCTCACGTTGATCCTCGCACTCAGCTACGGCGGCAGGCAGGAGATCGTGGAAGGAGCGCGCGCCATCGCGGCCACGGTGAAAGCGGGGAAGCTCGATCCTGCTGAGATCACCGAACTCGTCATCTCACAACATCTCTACACGCATCACTATCCCGATCCTGATCTGTTGATCCGCACCAGCGGCGAACTGCGCGTAAGTAACTTTCTGCTGTGGCAGATCTCGTATGCGGAGTTCGTCGTGACGCAGACGCTGTGGCCTGATTTTCGCAAAGCAGAGTTCTTCGCCGCACTCGAGGAATACACGCGCCGACACCGTCGTTTCGGTGAAGTGTGACCTTAGTTAGCGGCGCAGCCGTCCTCGGCTGGAGGATTCCAAGTGCTTGCGTTACCGGGGTCCCGCGGCTTGCGACTCGTTGATACGGAGATGTTTTTCCCAACCAAACTTCTTCGCAATCTCCATCGGCTCAGCCCAGTCCGATTGATTCGCCTCTCGCAATTCGACATGGCTGCGTTCGCTCGCCATCGCCAGCGCCCGCGGCATTTCGGTCACGCGCAGCACGTTCAGGTAATCTGGTCCGTTCATGTGCGAATTAGGAAGACGTGTGAGCACGAGTTCGTCCACTGGCGTGAAGAGCGAGGCGTAGAGCGCATTGACCGCCATGTCGCCTTCGGCCTCGATGCGCAACGGCAACTTGCTGAACTCCTTGGCGGAACGCAGCGCCGCGATCACTTGAACCATGTCTCCGACGCGATGCGAATCAATCGTTTCACCGAGCAGCATAAAGCGCCGGCGCAATTGAATTTCTTTTTTGACGTCCGCAGGTGCGTCATTCGTGCGCAGGCGCGGGAAGTCGAGTCGCACCACAGCGCTGTCGGATAGGAGGCGTCGCGATCTCTGTGTATTCGCACTCGGACTCAACCCGACGATCAACGTGAGCGCCTTGGGATTCTTCGGCAGGTCCACGAGCAGCGAATGCGGCGCTCCTTGACCCGTTCGTACCGAATAAACAATGCGGCCCGCGTGATCCGTTCCTTGCCGCTCCAGCAGGGCATTCGATCCACGCCACGCCCCAAAGCTTTTCTCGCTCAGTGTTTTCAGTGCGGCATTTTTTTGCGCAATCCATTCCGCCTTCGTCGCGGGAACTGGAAGCTTCGCTGCTTCAACAAAGCTGAAATGAATGTTCGAGTTGATCGAATCGCTGGGAAGTTCGCTGAACACCTTCAACGCCTGCGGTGCGAAAAGTTTCACGGCCGCGTTTTCGATCAGCGTGTTGGTCTTGCGGAGGTGTTGGTTGAACCAGCGCATCACGGGCACCTGCAATTCCTGTGTGTCCTTGTGCGGCCCAGGCGTGATGACGAGGCCGAGATTCTCTTTCACCCCGATCGCTTCGTAAACGTCGCGAATCTTCGCGTGCGTGCGGACGACGCCATCGAGCGGGAAAATGGAATCCACGTCGGTGTTGCAGAAGAGCAGGGGACGGGGCGCGGCGAGTGCGGCCAGTTGCGGGAAGTCCCAGCGGTGGGTGTTCACGAAGTACATGCAATCGCAGTGACCTTCCACCGCGCCATCCACCACATGATTTTCAAGGTCGGTGATGCCGGCGACAGGCGCGGCGCATTTGATTCGCTCATCCATCGCCGTGATGTGCCAGCTTTGCGCGCCGCCGCCGGATCGCCCAGTGACTGCGAAACGGTTCGTGTCCACCTCGGGCCGCGTGCTCAAATAATCGAGCGCTCGCATGCCGTTCCACGTCTCGACTCCCGCGGGCGTGTAGCCGCGCGAATTCCACCACCACATGTTTTGGTTATGCGTGCCATGGTGCTGGCCGAGGATTTCACCGGACTCGAGTGTGTCCACAATCATGCAGATGTAGCCGTTGCGCGCGAACCAAATGCCGTGGTGCTGATACGCCGCCTTTGTCCCGTAGCTGACGCCGTTCGTGATGACAGGACTGTGTCCACACACATAGAGCACCGTTGGCGCAGGCCCGGTCAGACGTTTCGGAATGTAGATGTTCGCTGTGACGTAAAGCTGTGGCCGTGATTGGAAATGCAACTTTTCCACGGTGAACTCATCGTGGTCGAGACGTCCGGTCACAGTCGCTTTCAAGTCACCGCGCGCCGGCAAAGGCGAGAGGCCAAGCATTTCCGCGAGTTGAGTTCGCAACACCGGCGCGCGCTGTTTCCAGTCTTCAGCGGATGTCGCTTCCCCAAGGCAGTTCTTTGAAAGTTCCGCGGTGCGTGTCGCGAAGTACGACGCGAGATTGGAGTCCGCGACTTTCCATTGCGGAAGCAACGTGGCAGCGGAAGTCGGCATCACCAGGGCGAGCAGCAGTGCGATGGCTTTCATGGATTGCGCAAGCATGGCAACAGAAACCCGCGCGCGCAATCCGGTGAATGATTCGATTCCGCGGAAACCCGGCGGCGCAAACTCAATACTCGAACACGCGGTAAAACCGCGTGCGAGACGTCAGCACATCTTCGACGAAGGCGGTGTAGCTGACCGGCTCCGGAGCACCTTCGATGTTTCGGGTCGTGGACAACACTTCGGAGTCGAGCTGAGTCCACTCGGGATCGGAGAGATCATCTTTGTAGAGAACTTTGTAAGTGTGCCGGGGCGTCGCGGTCCAGGTGAGTTGCACCAGTTCTCGTGTGACTACGATGTG
>DATHEW010000871.1:0-4019 GCA_035318425.1 Candidatus Acidiferrum sp.
CCGGTCGTTATCTGCATCCGCCTTCAGAAGAACCGGAATCGCATTCGTCGCCTGGCCTCCATATGCTTCGAGCGCCACAGCGGCATTCTTCCGCACATGCGGATCGTTGTCTTCAAGTCGTGCTATGAGAATTGGAATTACCCGCTCCCCTTCCGAGTGAATTTGTCCAAGCGCGGAAACTGCGAGTCGCCTCAGTTCGGTGCTCTCTGCTTTAGCAACGCCCAGGAGCAAAGGGATGGCGGGTGCCGCATTCGTCCCGAGCTGGGCCAAAGCTCGAAGAGCCAGGTGTTGAGCCCCGACATCGCCAGTCCCGAAGAATGTCACATGCGCCGAAACCAAAATTGCGGGATCGCTGCAGATCTTCGTTAAGCTTAGAGCGGCTATCTTGCGGCAACCTGTGTCAGCATCACTGAGACTCTGCTGCAAAGCTGCAACTGCAAGCGGATGATCGAGTGGAAGTCTCTGCATTGCAGCTGCAGCGTTGAACCGCACTCGCCGGTCGGCACTTTTAGCGCCAGTACCAATGGTTCAGCCAATTCCACGCGAAGTGGATAGTCGTTCCGGGGTGGAATTAGAGCTTTGAATGCTGCCACTCCTGCATTCGTGCTAAGCAAATGCGGACTCAACGCTTTGATGGCATTCGGAGAAAGCGGTCTGAGCAGAATTAGCGCGGCGACTGCGTCGGAATGGTGATCTTGTGCTGGACGAACTGATCCGAGAAGCGACGGAAAAGTTTTCCGTGCGATGAGCAGTTTGCTCTTCAAGAACCCGTCACGGTGATTCAATTCCGCAATAAGATAGGGTACAGCGCTCTCGTCCAGCTTGCGCACTGCTTGCGCTGAATCGGAGCGCGCGCTTGCATTCGAACTACGGACATCTACCAACCATGCGCTTAGCGCGCGGCCGTGATACGACGGCTGTGATCGGGATTTGTAGGTGAAGAAAGCCGTCGTAATGCACGCAGCACACACCGGAAGTGCGATGCAAAGCCACCACCTGAATTTCGAGCTCACGAACGCGCAGCGTAGCCACGCGTAACATCTTGTCGAGAGGTTCGGTTGCCGCGACCGGCAACCCTCAACTCAACCGCATCGGCATCACCACATACAGAAACGGCCCGTTGATCTTCAGCACGCCGGGGCTCAGTTCGTCGATGAGTTCGATGAACACTTCGTCGTTGTCGAGCGCGTTGAGCGGGTCGATCACGTAAGCGGGATTGAAAGCCACGGCGAGGTCTTTGCCTTTGTAGTTGATCGCCATGGTTTCGCGCGCTTCACCGACGTCGGGCGAGTTGGAAGTGATCGCGAGATTGTTCTTGGTGAACGCCAGCTTGACCGAATTCTGCTTATCGCTCGTCATGATTTCGGCGCGACGGAGTGCGTGGAGAAATTCCTCGCGCGGCAGGCTGATGCGTTCCTTCGTCTCCGCCGGGATCACCTGGCGATAGTTCGGGTAGTTGCCCTCGATCAGCTTGGTCACGATGAGCACTGAGCCGCCCTTTTCGTCCTTGAGCGTGAGTGAAGCCTGATTCTCGGAGAAGTTCACGTCCACGGTTCCCTTGTCGCTCAGCAAACGGCCGAGCTCATTCACCGCTTTGCTCGGGACGATAAACTCGCCCTGGCTTTTCTCAGGCACATCAACTTCTTCATCGACCAACGCAAGGCGGCGGCCATCGGTGGCGACCATCGTCATCTTGTGATCTTTGAGGCTGATGAAAATCCCGTTTAACACGTAGCGCGATTCGTCGGTCGAAATAGCGAATGAAGTTTTCTTCAACATGCTGCGCACTTTTTCCTGCGGCAGCGTGATGCGCTTTTCGTCCTTGAACTTCGGGAGCGGCGGAAATTCCTCGGCAGCAAGACCGCGCATCTTGAAGAACGATGAACCACTGCGAAGGCTCGTCGTGTTTTTATCGTCGGTCTCCAGATCGATCTCGCCGAGCGTCAGCTCTCGCACGATCCCCACCAGCTTCTTCACGGGCAGCGTAGTGGCCCCTGGCGTCTTCACTGTGGCTTCGACGGAGCAGGAGATGGTGACGTCAAGGTCCGTGGCGGTGAGCTCAAGGCGGCCATCCTGGGCGCGAAGCAAGACGTTCGACAGGATGGGCAGTGTCGTACGGTTGCTGACGACGTTCTGCACGGCTTGCAGCCCGGTGAGGATTTGTTCTTTCGCGATGGTCAGGTTCATGGCGGCGCTAATAGATGAATTTTCTTATCTTAAATCAACTTAGTATTAAGGGCTGTGCATAAGCCCAATAACCACATTGCGACCAACGCTCACGGCGTCTCCATCGCGATGTTCTCTCGTGCAGAACTTTGTGAGCGGACCTGAACGCCGGGAACAAACCCAAGGTTGTTCACATTGTTCCCACTTTGTTCGCATCGACTCCCGGGCTTATTGGACGGGTTGTGCCCGACTCACGACCTCGGGTAATACCCGGGCGACCAGGTCGATGTCTCCCGGAACTGTTTCGCGACCGATGGAAAAACGGACAAGTGCGTTCGCTTCAATGTTTTCAAGGCCCAAAGCCACCATCACGTGTGACGGTTCGAGTGATCCCGCGGAACAGGCCGAGCCACTTGACGCACAAACTCCCTCCAGATCGAGTCCAGCGAGCATCGTCATACTGTCCACACCCGCCACTGTGAATGAAACCGTGTTCGTCAGCCGCCCAGCGCGTGCGCCGCGAAAATGAACCCCGCGATCACTCAACGCATCGACGGTCGCGATCAGTCGCACGCTGAGAGGCGCGAGCTTCGCTGCATCGAATACCGGGACGCGAACAAATTTTTCCACGGCTTCGGCAAACCCGATGATCGCGGCGAGATTCTCGGTTCCGGCACGGCGCTCGTTTTCGTGTCCACCGCCAAAAAGAATCGGATCCGGCTGCAACGGTGAGCGGATGTAGAGCGCGCCCGCGCCTTTCGGTCCGTGGAACTTGTGCGCGCAGATAGAAACGAGATCGGCGTTGAACTGACCGATGTTGGTGAACGGCTCTTTGCCGAACCATTGCACAGCATCGGTGTGGAAAAGAATTCCACGCTCACGGCAGAGCGCGCCGATTTCCGCCACGGGCTGCAACGTCCCGATCTCGTTATTCGCCGCCATGATCGTGACGAGGATGGTGTCCGGCCGCAGCGCGGCGCGCAGGGCATCGATTGACACGCGTCCTTCCGAATCGACGGCCAGGTAAGTGATTTCAAAACCCTCCTTCGTCTCCAGATACCGCACGGCGTGCAACACGGCGTGATGTTCAATTGATGACGTGATGATGTGGCGGCCTTTATCGCGCAATAGACGCGCGGTGCCGAAGATCGCGAGATTGTTCGACTCCGTGCCGCCACTGGTGAAAACGATCTCGCTCGGCTTGACCGCGAACAGGCGAGCGACGCGGTCATGCGCATCATCGAGAATAGCGCGGGCCCGTCGACCCACGTGATGCACGCTCGAAGGATTGCCCCAGATCTCGCCAAGGAACGGCAGCATGGCGTCGCGCACCGCAGGATCGAGCGGCGTGGTCGCGTTGTAGTCGAGGTAGATCGTCCGCACGCGTGAAGCTTCCGCGGAAGCGATCAAGATGCAAAGCGGGAAGGAGCGCGGACGGTCACGCGCGCGAGTCGATGGGACTGCGAACGTGACCGTTCGTGCTTCGCGTATGCTCCTGCCGGCAATTACAGCTTTCCTGAAGCACCGCCCGGCGTCGTACTCGGTGTTCCAGGAGCCGTCGCGCCTGGCACTTCCTGAAACCGCTTCGAGCGGGCTGTTGATTGGTCCTGTAACGAAACCTGCTCGCCATGAATCTCGCCACGCCACGCGCCGCTTTCCTGTCCGCGTCTTTCGATGAAATCCTTGAACCGTTTCAAGTCGCCCTTTACCCGCGCCGAGGCCAGACCGATTGTGCCAGCTACCTTTTCCATGGCGCCATCCGGTTCCCACGCGATCCGCACCGTCACGCGCGTTTTATTCTCGCTGATCTTGTCGAACACGACTTCGCCCTGGTTGCTCTTCCCTGAAACCGC
>DATHEW010000872.1:0-4603 GCA_035318425.1 Candidatus Acidiferrum sp.
GCATCTGCGACCAGATCGTGGCGTTTGAAGACGGCGGGATTTTCGTGCAGCCGGGCAATTACTCGTACTACCAGGAGAAGCGAAAGGAACGGGAGGAGCGGTACAAGAATTACGTACCACCGGCGGCGTCGATCTCGAAAAGCGATGCTGCAACGAGGTCCAACACACGCGCGCGCAAGCTGAGTTTCAAGGAACAGCGCGAGCTGGATGGGATGGAAGCCGCCATTCACGCACTGGAAGCGCGACTTCACGAATTGGAAACATTGCTGAACGACCCGACCTTCTACGCCACACGCGCGGCCGACGCGCCGAAGATCGTTTCAGATATTGAAAGCACTCGCGCAGACATCGCCCGACTCTACTCGCGATGGGAAGAGCTGGAAGCAATTCCCAAGTAGGTGAGGCCGTGAGCTTAGAAGTACAGCGGTCTCGGTTCGGCCCGGTGAGAACCCCGCGCCGTGCCTCGATTACTTCCCGCAACAGTTCTTGAACTTCTTCCCGCTGCCGCACGGGCATGGATCGTTGCGACCGACCTTGGGACCGACGCGGACTGGCTTGGCTTTGGACACGGCTTCCATCGCTTCATTAACGACATCCGAAGCCGATCCCGTCGAGCCGGTGTTGGTGCCCGAGCCGCTTCCGAGGGCGCTCACGCTGGCGTGCTGCGTTTGCTTCGGCATGCTCTTCAGGAAATTCTCGAACGCCAACATGCTCGATGCGCTGCGGAAGATGTTGTGGCACACCTCAGTTTTGATGTTCACCATCAACTCGTCGAACATCTTGAACGCTTCGGCTTTGTATTCGAGCAACGGATCGCGCTGACCGTAAGCGCGCAAACCGATCGAGTTGCGCAGCGAATCCATGTTGTAGAGGTGTTCCTGCCACAACTTGTCGATCGCGCTCAGGATCGTGTAGCGCTCGATTGACTTCAACGCGTCGGGTTGCTCAAAGCTGACCTTGAGTTCGTAAGCTTTGCGCACCGCGTCGGCGATGTGCGTCGTGAGCGCGAACTGTTGCGCGGTCAATCCATCGAATGCGCTGCCGGGCACCGGAGACTCTTTCCCGTGCTCTGCGACTTCGTTCAACTGCTCCTCGGTAACGCCGAGCGGGAAGTTCAGGTTCACCCAATCGGTGAGGCTCGCGACGTTCCATTCGCTCACGTCTTTTTCGGAAGTAAACTCGTCCACCTTTGCGATCACCACTTCCTCCATGATGTCCATGAGTCGGTCGCGGACGTCATCGCCGTGAATGATCTCGTTTCGGAAGCCGTAAACGACTTCGCGCTGCTTGTTCATCACGTCGTCGTATTCGAGCGTGCGCTTGCGGATCTGGAAGTTGTGCTGCTCGACCCGTTTCTGCGCCGTCTCGATCGAGCGATTCAGCAACGGATGCTCAAGCTCCTGGCCTTCTTCGAGGCCGACGCGCTCCATGACTTTCACAATCCGATCCGAACCGAACAGGCGCATGAGATCGTCTTCCAGCGCGATGAAGAAGTGCGATGAACCCGGATCGCCTTGTCGTGCGCAACGTCCGCGCAACTGACGATCGATGCGGCGTGCCTCGTGGCGCTCGGTCGCGAGCACGTGCAGGCCGCCGAGATCAGCGACGCCGGAACCAAGCTTAATGTCCGTGCCGCGGCCGGCCATGTTCGTGGCAATGGTGATTGAACCGCGCTGGCCCGCGCGCGAAATGATTTCAGCTTCCTGCTGGTGATACTTGGCGTTGAGGACGGAATGGATCAGCCCTTCCTTCTTCAAACTGCGCGAGAGTTGTTCGCTGACATCGACGCTCACGGTGCCGACCAGGATCGGGCGACCCAGGGCGTGGACTTCCTTGATCTCCTTGACCACGGCGCCGAACTTTTCACGCTTTGTTTTGTAAACGGTGTCGTGCTTGTCCTTGCGCGCGATCGGCCGGTTCGTCGGGATGACAAGCACGCCGAGTTTGTAAATGTCCTGGAACTCGCCCGCTTCGGTTTCAGCGGTGCCGGTCATGCCCGCGAGCTTGGTGTAAAGACGGAAGTAATTCTGGATCGTAATCGTTGCGTACGTTTGCGTCTCGCGCTCGATCTCCACGCCTTCCTTGGCTTCGACAGCCTGATGCAATCCATCGCTCCAGCGGCGGCCAGTCATGAGACGTCCGGTGTTCTCATCGACGATGATAACCTTGTTCTCCTGGATGACGTATTGAACGTCCTTCTGATAAAGCCCGTAAGCTTTCAACAATTGCGCGATGGTGTGGATCTGCTGTGCCTTGACTTCGAACTCTTGCTGAATTTTTTGCTTGAGGGTAAGCCGTTCTTTCGGTTCGAGGTCGGGATTGACATCGATCTCAGTGTAAGCGGTGGCGACATCAGGAAGCACGAACGCGTCGGGATCCTGCGGTGAAAGAAACTCACGACCTTTCTCCGTCAGGTCAGCGTCGTGGCTCTTCTCTTCGATGGCGAAAAAGAGTTCTTCTTTCTGCGCGTAAAGCTGCTCCTTCTTTTGATCGGCGTGCAACTCCAGCTCCGCCTTGTTCATGAGCTTGAGGTTTTCCGGATCTTCGAGAATGCGCGCGAGCGCTTCGCTGCGAGGCTGGCCGACCTTCACGCGATACAGCAGCAGGCCAATTTCACGGGACAATTCGCCAGGATGATCCGGACTGGAGCCATCTTCCGGGCGCAGCTTCTTCAGCAAGTCCTGCGCTTCGTTGAGGAACCGATTGCACAGGCGTTCCTGATTCTTCACCAGGTTTTCAACCGTGGGCTTGAAGCGAACGTATTGATCATTCTCCACACCGACGACGGCCGGACCGCTGATGATCAACGGCGTGCGCGCTTCATCGATGAGGATGGAGTCCACTTCATCGACGATCGCGAAGTAATGCCCGCGCTGGACTTGTTCCTCAGCGCGCGAGGCCATTCCGTTGTCGCGGAGATAATCGAAACCGAACTCGGCATTGGTGCCGTAAGTGATGTCGCAGCTGTATTGCTCACGCCGAACTTGCGGTGATTGGTCATGGAGAATGCAACCGACCGTGAGCCCGACATACTTGTAAACAGCGCCCATCCACTCGGAGTCACGAGCGGCGAGATAGTCGTTCACCGTCACAACATGGACGCCGCGTCCGGTCAGCGCGTTGAGATACACCGGCAAGGTCGCAACAAGCGTCTTGCCTTCGCCGGTTGCCATTTCCGCGATTTTGCCGCCATGCAACGCCATGCCGCCGATGAGCTGCACGTCGAAGTGAACCATCTCCCATTTCAACGGAAGATTGCGCACGGTAATTTCACTGCCGCACATGCGCCGCGCCGCGCTCTTCACCACGGCGAACGCTTCAGGAAGGATTTCATTCAGACGCCGCGCGAGTTCCTCTTTGTCCTCGATTTTGGACAACTCCTCTTTCCACGCGGCGGTCTTCTGACGCAGGACGTCGGCAGGCTGGTTCTGCAACTCAGCCTCGAAGCGGTTGATCTCTTCAACACGCATGCGCAACCGCTTCACTTCACGGTCGTTCTTGGAGCCGATGATTTTCTTAAGGATGAATCCGATCATTTGGTCAAAAGTGGAGCAGAAGCTACGAGAGCGGTCTGAGCGCGTCAAAGACTTTGGGCGGCGGACTCGACCCTGTTGTCTCCTCTTATTACGCTCGTGCCGTGGGCGATTTCATCACAAGAGTCGAACAATCGATCGTCAGCCGGGCATTGCTGCCCGATGGCGTAGCGGTCCTCGTGGGCGTATCTGGCGGACTCGATTCCATGGTGTTGCTGCACGCCCTGCACGCGCTCGCGCCAAAGCACCAATGGGTGGTCACAGCAGCGCACTTCAACCATCTGCTGCGCGGACGGGCGGCGGACGCGGACCAGCACTTCGTCTCACGCGCGGCGAAGAAACTCGGCGTTCGGTTCGATAGCTCCAGTGCGGATGTGCAGGCGTTCGCGAAGTCACAGAAGCTTTCGCTCGAGATGTCGGCGCGAAGCTTGCGCCACGAGTTCCTTGCACGGTCAGCGCTTGGTTTTGGAGTTAGATTTGTGGCGCTGGCGCATCATGCGGACGATCAGGTCGAGTTGTTCCTGCTGCGATTGCTGCGCGGCGCATCGAGCAGCGGTCTCGCGGGGATGGCGTGGAAGGCCCGTTCTTCAGCCGATGCGCGTGTCACGCTCGTGCGCCCGCTGTTGGACTGCCGAAAGGCCGAACTCACGGCGTGGGCGCGGGAACGGAAAATCGGATTTCGAGAAGATGCCACGAACGCCGGGACTGACATCTTGCGGAACCGCATCCGGCACAAACTGCTGCCGCTGCTTCGGCGCGATTACCAGACTGGCATCAATGCGGTGCTGTTGCGCGAAAGCGAACTACTGCGAGACGAGTCGGAATTCATCGCTGCCGAGGCAAAGCGCTGGCTGAAGTCGCGCAAGAGCTTCGACGCACTGGCCGCGGCATTACAACGGAAAGTGTTGTATGCCGAACTTTTGCGGACCGGCATCGCACCAAACTTCAGGCTGATCGAGCAACTTCGCAGCTCCGTGGATGAATGGGTGTCAGTGAACGCTAAGTTTTGCTGTCGGCGCGACGAGCACGCATGCATTGAGACGCGCGTAATCGCGGCCTCTGCGCCTCGC
>DATHEW010000873.1:0-11282 GCA_035318425.1 Candidatus Acidiferrum sp.
ACGTGCGGCTGTTCAACCCGACGCCAAGTTCGTTCCCCAACGGCATGCGCCTGCTCATCATGCTCGACACTACCAACCGCGTTTACAACGGCACGGGCACGAACTCCGCTGGTAACGTTTACATCGATGTAATGCAACCGCTGGCGTCCGGCGCACACGTTGATGTGCTGGTGCAATACTACGTGCCGGACGTTCGTATCGTCCCAAATCCGACCTTGGTTGCGGAGCCACTGCCGTTCGCGATTCCACCGACGCCCGCGCCGCAGTTGAACGCGAGCCGATTGGCAAATGGAAATCTAGTCGTGCGCTTCACGGCCGCGACCAACCGGCTCTATCACATTCAGTCTTCATCCAACTGCACTGGATGGGACACACTGCCGGGACTTATTTTCGGAGCGGGAGAAACGGTCCAGTGGACGAATTCGCCCGCGGCGCAGCACCAATTCTTCCGCGCGCTGATGTTGCCGCATTGAAGCGCGGGTGGAGCGCATCAACTGAACAGTTCCTGAATTTCGTCCCAGCTCAGCGCACTGGTGAATTCCTCTTCGCCCAGAGTTGCCTTGATGATCTCGCGCTTTTTCTGCTGCAAGGTGAGGATCTTTTCTTCGACGGTGCCACGCGTGATCAGCTTGTAACTTGTCACCACCCTGCTCTGCCCGATGCGATGCGCGCGATCGGTCGCCTGGTCTTCCACTGCGGGATTCCACCAGGGATCGAAATGAATCACCGTGTCGGCGCCCGTGAGATTCAGGCCGACGCCGCCGGCCTTGAGGCTGATGAGGAACACTGGCGTCGCGCTGCTCTGGAACTGTTGCACCACTTCGCCTCGATTCGTCGTTGAACCGTCGAGGTAACAGAACTCCACCTCCTGCTCTCGCAGACGTTCCTTCAAGATGGTCAGCATGCTCACGAACTGGCTGAAGACGAGCACGCGATGTCCACCATCGACGATCTCCTGAAGCAACTCATCGAACGCTTCCACTTTGCCGGAGAGTTCTCGTGAAGAGCGCGAAGTCTCAGTTGATGATTCCGTCACGTCGTCTCTTTCGCGTTCTTCGCGAGACACATTCAGCAGACGCAAGTCACAGCAAATCTGCCGCAGCCGCAGCAGCGCGGTGAAAACGACCATGCGGCTTTTGGCGAAGCCTTGCGCACCGACAGCTTCGAGTACTTCCTTGCGACTGAACTCCATCACCTGCTGATACAGCGCACGCTGTTCGTCGTTGAGTTCACAGAACGTGACCTGCTCGATTTTGTCGGGAAGATCTTTCGCCACATCGCGTTTCAGTCGGCGGAGGATGAACGGCCGCAAGCGTCGCGACAAACGCGCCTGCGCCTCGGCGTTCTTCTCGCGCGTGATCGGAACTTCGTAGCGCTCCTTGAAATCCTTCGCGTTGCCGAGATAGCCCGGCATGAGGAAGTCAAAGATGCTCCAGAGATCGAGCACGGAGTTCTCCAACGGCGTGCCAGTGAGCACGAGACGATTCGTCGAGCGAATGGCTTTCACCGCCTGCGCATTCTGCGTCTGCCGATTCTTGATGTGCTGCGCTTCGTCCAGAATGACTGTGTCATATTCCACACCCGCGTGACGCTCCCAATCGCGGCGGATCAACCCGTAACTCGTGACAACGAGATCGCTCTTCAACGCTGCATCGAACAGCTTGTGCCGCCCAGACCCTTGCAACGCCACGACTTTCAGCTCCGGCGTGAACTTCTGCGCCTCTGCGACCCAGTTGAAGACGAGCGAGGTTGGACAAATAACCAATGTAGGAGGCGAGGTAACGAGACTCTGATTAGGTTGAGACTCCTCACGTCGTCTCCTACAAATCTGAATGAACGCCAGTGTCTGCAACGTTTTTCCCAACCCCATTTCGTCGGCCAGAATGCCGCCGAAACCATTCGTGCGCAGAAAGTTCATCCACGCGACGCCATGTTTCTGATACGGGCGCAGAACGCTCTCCAAATTACCGAGCGGCGGACATTCGATCTTGGCCTCGCCGCTCTGCTGCTTCGCCCGCTCACGCCAGGATTGCGGCGCTTGCGCCACCCATCCCTGTTGCTGCAACGTCGATTCGAGAAATCCCGCCTGCGCATTGCCGATGCGATATTTTCCACCCTGCTGCGTGGGCGACGCATCGAGCAGGAACTGCTGCAACTCCTCCACCGCGCCGGTGTCGATGACGGCGACTTTCCCATTGCGCAATCGTGTGTGGCTTTGCCCCGACAAAATCAGGCGCTGAATATCCGCGGCGCTGAACTGCTCACCGCCGCTCGACGCGAAGCCGACACCGAAATCAAACCACTGCACACCGCTCGGCGTGATTTCGAAACGCGGCTCGATGCGTTCCATCTTCTCCGTCGTGCTGCGCTGCAAACGTTCCTCCAGCGTGACGCGCCATTCCTTCTGCATGCGCGGGAATTCGCGCGCGAAAAAGCTCAGCACCCGATCGTTGCCGTTCAGTTGCAAGCGCCCCTGCGTGTCTGGCCCGAACCCGGCGCGCATCAACCGCGCGTTCGCTTGTTGCTCAGCGCAGAAGTCGCGCATCGCGTAGCGCTTCACATCCGCGGAATCAGGCATCCAGGGCGACTCGGCGCTTGCGCTCGCACCGGCATTGACGATGCGCGCGCCGTACTTGAACTGAAGCTGCGCTGCGAGCTGTGCCAAACCTCCCGCGAGGTTCAACAATATCTCCGGCGCCTGTGGCGCAACGGTGAAGTCATCCAACGTGAAGTTCGCTTCGATCGAAGCGCCGGCGGTCACGTCCGCATGGCTCGTCTCGGTGACGCTCGCGGACGTGACCGTCCGCGCTCCTGCGGTGGCAAGCTTCGGCCACTCGTTGTTCAGGAACGCCGGCACTTGCTGGCGCGTGATGCGCACGGGTGCTTTCATCACACCGAGAAATTCCTTCGACAGCCCAAGCGGCTGAAGCGTGTTGTTCGCGATCACCCAGCGGTCATCGATCGTCAGCGGCTGGTTACCCGATTTCGCGCTGAGAACAATTTCCCCGTTCGCTTGCAACTCAGCGCGCAGGGCTGGCATCCACGGCTCCGCGAGCACACGCACAGTCGCGCCCTTGCCCAACGTGATCCGCGGATGATTCATGAGTGCCGGGAGCAACTCTACGAATTCCCGCGTGGTGATCACGAGCATACCCGCTGGCTCGCCGGCGAGCTCTTCCACACGATTGAGCAAGCGCTCGTCCTCCGCGCTAAGTTGAAACGGCTGTTCCCTGGACAACGTGTTCAGCGGCACACGTCCCCTGCTCCACTTGCCCTCGATCACCACCATCACTCTTCCGCGCGCGGCGGCATCGACGAAGTTTGGCGGGACAATGATGTGCAACTCCAGCGGTTCGGCGCTGGGTTCATCGGCGGTGGCGCGGCGAAGGCGAACAAGTGAGCCAGCGGAACGCGCCTTCTCACTCACTGGCTCACTGGCTTTCTGGCTCACTTCCACCGCCGGCGGTTTCAGATGGTGCAACCCAACCGCGACCGAATGCGCGCAAATCGTTCCCCAATCCCGCGAGGCACGGCACGAGCAAAGATTCTCCAGATCAATCCCGCTCTTGAGCACGAGGCCGGAGCGGTATGTGATGGTGCCCTCCTGCACGACGCCTTTGAGGACAGGCGGCGTGTAGTTGGAGCTGAGCACCTTGCCATTGGCGAGCAGATGGCGCGCGGCTTTCACCGCTTCCCATCCGCCGATTTTGGCGAGGAACGCTTCTGTTAATTCCACTTCAGCCACGCGGGCGGTGAATGTTGCTGAAGCGACGCCGCGCGCAACTGAATTTCCTCTGAAGGCCCCAAAGCCGCCAAAGCCCGGTGCGATTCATTTTCACCATCTGAGTCTTTCATCCAGAGCAATCGGGATTCCCGGAAGCAAGCGCTTTCCTTTCTCCCGGCACGTGCGGAGTTCTCGGAAGCATGTGCTTCGGACTTTTTCGCACGTGCGTATTTCTTTCGGGACGTGGGGAATTTCCGGAGGCACACGCTTCCTTTCTCCGGGGATGTGCTTCCTTTCTTCAAGCACGTGCGAATTTCTCGGAAGCACCTGCTCGCGAAATTCCCGCACTGCCTATTTCTTTCGGGACGTGGGAAATTTGTCGGCGGCACATGCTTCTTTCCTCCGGGGACATGCGGATTTTCTGCTGGGACGTGCGGATTTCGTAGAAACACGCGCATTGAACCGCCCGGAGCGTGCCGGAAACTGCGAATTGCCCGATTTAAGGCCGAAAAAACGCTTAATTGAGCCTCATCCGGAGTTTAAGCGACGATTTCCTTCACCACATGCCCATGCACGTCGGTGAGGCGGAAGTCGCGCCCGGCGTGACGAAAAGTGAGCTTCTCGTGATCGAAACCGAGCAGGTGCAGGATTGTGGCGTGCAGGTCGTGGATGTGAACTTTCTTGTCCACGGCCTGAAAACCAAACTCGTCGGTGGCGCCGTGAACGTGTCCACCTTTCACGCCGCCTCCGGCCATCCACATCGTGAAGCCATAGTGATTGTGATCGCGGCCGTTGATCTTGCCGGCGTTTGAGCCGGGCGTCGGCAGCTCGACGGTGGGAGTGCGGCCGAATTCGCCACCCCAAATCACGAGGGTGTCCTCCAACATGCCGCGTTGCTTCAAATCTTTCAGCAGCGCACCGATCGGCTGATCGCATTCTTTGGCGAGACGGCGATGGTTCACTTCGATGTCGTCGTGGTTGTCCCAAGGCTGCCCCGCGCCATGCCAGACCTGGACGAAACGCACGCCACGTTCGAGCAAACGCCGGGCGATGAGAAGCTGCCGCGCTTGCGTGCCTTCGCCGTACATTTTGCGAATCGGCTCCGGCTCCTTGGTGATGTCGAAAGCGTCGCTCGCATCCATCTGCATGCGATACGCGAGCTCGAAGGAGCTGATGCGCGCATCGATCTGCGCATCGTTTTGGCGCGCCTCGCGATGACGCGCGTTCAACTTCTGCAACAGGTCGAGTTGCGTGCGCTGCTCGGGAAGCGAGGTGTAGTTGTTGCGGATGTTCTCGATGAGCTTCTCGATCTGCGTGTGCTCGGTGTTGATGTAAGTGCCCTGAAATACGCCGGGCAGAAAACCGCTCTGCCAGTTCTGTGATTCCTGGATTGGATAACCGCCGGGACACATCGCGATAAAGCCCGGCAGATTTTGATTTTCGCTCCCGAGGCCATAGGTGACCCAGGAACCCATCGCGGGACGAACGAGGCGCGCATCGCCGCAATTCATGAGCAGGAGCGAAGGTTCGTGGTTCGGCACATCGGCGTACATCGAGCGCACCACGCAAATGTCATCGATACTCTCGGCGACGTTGCTGAACAGTTCGCTGACCTCGATGCCGCTCTTGCCGTACTTTTGAAATTTGAAAGGCGACTTGTAGGCCGCGCCGGTCTTGCGTTCGGTCTTCAGCTGAAGGGGAATTTCCTTCCCGTGATATTTGTCGAGCGAGGGTTTCGGATCAAATGTGTCCACGTGCGACGCGCCGCCATTGGCGAAAATGTGGATGATACGCTTGGCGCGCGGCGCAAAATGCGGGTGCTTCGGCGTGAGCGGATTGGTGAAGGACGGCTCAGCAGCGTTGACGAAATTTGCGCCGCCAAGGATGGACGCAAAGCCAAGCGCGCCCATGCCCATGCCGCAACGGTTCAGGAACTCGCGCCGCGTCAGCGCAAGATGCTCCGGATTGAATGCGTGATGTCCCATGTGATTACGAACAACGTTAACAGATACGCGACGCGTGCGACACGCGCGAAATTCACTGGAACGTGGTGGCGTCGGCCGGGGTCAACCTTCCACGGGCGTCAGTTCCGGCTCAATTGCCTTCAATGCGCGCTGCGTCCGGTCGCAGCTATCAAAATCTCCTCGCAACAACCGCAACGCGTAAGTCTCCGCATCGATTTCGCGTCGGGTGCGGACGCCCAAGCGGCGCAGCGCGGGAATCGGCGGACACCAACCCTGTACCGCATGAAGAAAAAGGAACGGCAGGACGAGAGCCGGCAGCAACAGCCACTTGCGATTGAAGAGCGCGCCGAAGGCGAGTCCTGTGAACGCCAGCGTGGATGCGTTGGCTTCCAGCACTCGCTCGATGTCCCACTCGCGTTCGAGCTCATGAATACGTTTGGTGAGTTCCGCGGGCGACTTGCTGGCGCAAGCGACGATGCGCTCGCGCATGCACTGTTGGATTTTCAGGTTTACCGCCGGCGCGGTGTTGGAGCGCACAATGTCGCTATCGATGAAATTGGTTCCTGCGATCCTGGTCATAAGCTCTCCTTTGGCCGGAACGTAGAACAGAACGCACGTTTCTCAAGCGGTGCCGCTTGGTTCAGCACTTGCGCGAAAACGAAGGATTCTTACACTGCACGAATGCAAAAACTCCTTTCGCTCGCGCTGCTCGCCACTTTGGTGTGGACGGCAAGAGCGCAAGTGACGGTGGAACTCGTGCTCGATCAGGAGCAATTCCTGCGCAGCGAGTCTCTACCGGTGCGTTTGCGCATCAGCAATTTCTCCGGCCAGACGCTGAAGATGGGCGCCGACCGCGGCTGGCTGACATTCAGCATCGATAACGCGGACAACAAAGCGCTCTCACGTTCCGGCGAAATCCCGATGCCGAAACCGTTCGAAATCGAATCATCCAAGACGATGTCGATACGCGCTGATTTGATGCCGCACTTCGACTTGAGCAAGGCAGGTCATTACACCGTGAGCGCGCGCGTGAGTGTTCCCCAGCTCGAGAAGGAAATAATCACGGACGCGAAGAAGTTCGACATCGTGACGGGCACGGATTTGTGGAAGCGCGAGTTCGGTGTGCCCGGGCAAACTCCGCCGGAGGTGCGGCAGTATGTGCTGCAGGTCGCGAACTTTCTGAACAAGAACAAACTGTATGCGCGTATCACCGACGCGAGCGGGGAAAAAGTGTTTCGCGTGTTTCCGTTGGGACTGGTGATGTCGTTCAGCTCGAACACGATCGAAGCGCAGGTCGATGGTTCGAGCAATCTCCACGTGCTGTTCCAGAACTACAAAGACACGTTCGTTTATTCCGTGATCGCGCCGGATGGCGAACAACTGATTCGGCAAACGCACGAATTCGCCGGCGATTCGCGACCGCATTTGCGTATTGAAGACGAAGGCCGCATCCGCGTGAACGGAGGGCAGCGAAGAATTTTATTGAGTGATTTGCCGCCACCACGCGTCGCAAACACGAATGAGATTTCGGAACGGAATTAGTTTCATCACGACAGTCGCGGCGCTGTGCGGCGTGTCGCTGGCTGCCGGGCAAACGGTCACGTTCGAACTGAAGAACGGTGATCGCATCACCGGTACGATCCTCACCGAATCCACCAACGCGGTCGTGATGAGCAACGCCTGGTCGCGGGCAATCTTCCTCCCTCTCGCCGAGATCACGAAGCGCACTTCGTTCACCAACACTGCGATTGCGTCAACCACGGCATCCACCAACAAGGTTTCCACGAACGCGGTCGCGATGGCGAAGGTCGTTGCGAGCACGAACACATTGTTCACCACGCCCTGGCTGAAAAACTGGCATGGAGAGTTGTCGGTGGGCGCCGACCTCACGTTCAGCGAACGCGATCGTCAGATCTACAATTCAAAATCGAAGTTGATCTACGCGAAGGGCCGCCTGAAGGCCGCGTTCGATTACGACATGACGGTGGGCAGGAGCGAAGTCGATCAGGTCGTTGGGACCAACGTCCAGCGCCGCACGGTCACAGACGCCAATCGAATGAACGGTTCAGTGAAGGTGGATTACGATCTGACGAAGAAAATATACGTGTACAACATCGCGGCGGCAGGCTACGACGAGATCCGCAAGATCGATCTTCGATACGAGCTTGGACCGGGTGTGGGCTATCATCTCATCCAAACGACGAACTTTTTTGTGAACGTCGAGTCGGGCGTCAATTATCAGAACGAAGAGCACACCGACCGGACGAGCATCCACAATTTCTTCTTCCGCTTCGCCGAAAACGCAGCGTGGAAAATCACGCCACGCCTGACATGGGACGAACGGTTCGAGTATTCACCGCAGGTAGAAGATTTCGCAAAGTACCGCATGCGTTTCGAAACAAATCTTCGCTACGCCATGCTACAGAACATTTTCCTGACCTTATCGCTGGTGGACATCTATGATTCCCAATCCGCGACCGGGGTTGCCCACAACGATTTGCAGGTTCGCTCGTCGGTGGGCGTGAAGTTCTGATCGATGGCGATGATCAGGTGCGCGAAAAGCAGTCTCGACGAGAAAACCCTTGCAGCGAAACAGAAGGCACATATATTGCGCGCACCTTTCACCGCGGGGTGGAGCAGCCCGGTAGCTCGTCAGGCTCATAACCTGAAGGTCGTTGGTTCAAATCCAGCCCCCGCAACCAATTTACGGCCCTGAGACTCACGTTTCAGGGCCGTTTTGTTGGGGTTTGTGCGATTCTGCTCTCTTGTCCCGCTTTTTTGAAACAAGGCGAACTTCGGGAAAAACAGCGGACAAAAACCAACCAAACCACCAACCACTACCAACCGCTTCCCACAAAAACGGTTACGCTCCGGATCGATTCTTCACAATCGCACGGGCTTCGCCGTGTCGGTGAGCGAGAAACCAACCGCCAACGGCGACGGCAACGCCGCCGAGGATCAGCAATTCGTTGCCCACGACAAGCGTCGGCAAAATCATCAGCGCCACGCCACCGGCGGCGATGGCCAGGCTCGTCGTCACACTGCCGATGATTGCGCGAAGTGGGGGATAGACCAGCGTCGCGATGCCGAACAGGAACATCAGCACGCCGACCCAAACGATTCCTTTCAAGCTGGCGAGCTTTGCGCCGAGTTCGCGCGCAGTGTCTTTCTGCGCGGCGCCGATCGTCGTACCGGCTATCTCGACGGTGCGCGTCGTTTGAACCGCTGGCGCTGAGAGCACGATCGTTTTCTCCGTCACGACTGCCGGTCCATCCGGCCGCTCGCGAGTGAGGATGCGCTCGGCCACTTTCGTTCCGGTCGGAAGAGGCAACGTCGTTTCAGTCTCTCGCTCGAAATTCTGCGCGGCGGCCTGCGCCGGATTTTCCGGCTGCTTCAGTTCGCTAGCAAACTGAGCACCACCAGCAGGCGCCGCGCTTTTGATGGATGCGATGCCAGGTCGCAACGGCCGCGTCACGCAGCCAACGAGCAACGCAAGCATGGAACAGAGGATCAGGGTTTTCATTTGATGCGTTCCTTGAGCTTGAGAATTTCGAGATCGATTTCGCGCAGGCGGATGTCGGCTTTGCGCTGCTCGGTTTCGATGGCCAACATCTTGGCGTCAAACTCACGGCGCGGAACCATGTCGTCCATCTTGCGTTCAAGGCGCATGAGCGCCTCGGTGCTGGCGCGTTCAGCCTTGCTCGCGCTTTCCTTCACCGCATCGAGTGCGACTTGCATCGCGGCAATCCGCTCGCCTGAGTCCGCGGCTTTGTGTGCGACCCAGCCCATCACGGCGAGGCACACGGCCAGCAGGAAGGAGTTGAACAGCGAATGCTTGCTCATGCTGGAGTCCATCAAGGTTGAACCGCGTATTGAGCGACGATGTCGCTCTCGCCGAGGCCAAAGGCCCAGAGTTGCAGGAGCGCGGCTTTGTTCGCCACGATGGACGCCGGCGCAGTAGCGCCAACAAACTTCCAGCCCGCAGGCCAGGTGAGATTGCGCGTCGTGCCGTCACAAAGGATCCGCAGTTCCAATCGCGAGCCGAAGCCAAAGCCCAGTGCGGAGAACGCAACATCGCCGGTCAGCGTAATTCGTTTCGAGCCATACGTTCCGAAGTTCAGCACCACGTTGCCGCCGAAGACCAATTGCTCCTGGGAAATATGGAGACGCTTCACGGAAGCTGTCTCATTGATGCTGACGTGATTAAACCCGGAGCTGCCGACGACAGAGAACGCGGTTGATTCGCTGTCGCCACCAGCGATCGAAACGATGCTGTGAATTACTTGCGACAGCAGCGGATTGCCGGGATTCAGCAAGACAAAACCCTCGAGCGGTTTGCCGCCCGGCGTGACGCCATCATGAACGACGAGCACCTTCTTGTTCGTGTCGTACGTCACTTCACCTTCTGCACCCGTGAACGCGGCGTGCTGCGCGGTGGTCCCTCTTCGGAGTCGAACTTGTTTTGGCATATATATTTCAGTTTTTCAGGGTTCGCTTTTCACGCTAGTGCGAGGCGATCCTCGAAAGCGGTGGTTGCGGTGAGGTCGCCAAAATCTTCGGAGACAGTGTGTGCAGTGAGATCGCCCCAGTCTTCGTCTGGCGAACGCACGCACTGGAACACGTAAAACTCGCCGGACGGATCAAGGCGTGACGCGTGAACGTTGCGACGCAATCCACTCGTGTTCTCGACGACGTAATCACCAGCCGTCGGCGCAGTGATCGCAACGAGTTCGCTCGCGCGAATCAGCAGGTTCTCAGTGCCAGGCACGACAGGCGCCATGCCGAGGTATTGGTCCGACATCACGTGCGCGCCCAGGAACATGCAGCTCGCGCTCACTTCAGCACTTGCGTTCGTCTGCGGCCGATAGAACACACCATCACGCACGATCGGCGGCCCAAGTCGAAACACCGCAGCAAGTGCGCGCCGTGTCAGCGTTGGAAGATTCAGCGCCATCACGTCCTCACCAACCTCACCGAACCGCTCGTGCGGTTCAGATATTCGCCGAGCTTGGAAAGCATCGCTTGCGCAACGTGTGGAATCACCGGACGGCGGTCACTCTTGCTGAACGTCAGGCTGAGCGCCCCAGTGAGTGCGAGCGATGCCAGTCCCTCGCCATCGGGATCCTCGGTGCGATTGGTTTTGATCAACTCACGCGCCGTCTCAATCGTCGCATCACGCAGCAGTTTCGGAACGACATTGCTGGCGAAGAACTCATCCCGCGACATCAGTCCGCCAATGCCGCTGACCCGCAGCGCATCGTCATCGCGCGCGAACTCGCGCGGCCATTGCACCGCTTGTGTGTCATGCGCTTTGAACCCGCGGAACTGGTAATGCGCATCAATCAATCGTGTAGCAAAGACGAGTGCCGCCGCTTTGTTCGCCGCACTCGCGCCGGTCCAGTCGGTCGCGTAAAGGTGCGCCTCATGGAACGCATCGCCTTCAGCCACGTCCGCGTAGCTGTTCGCGTTGGCGAGGCCACTGCCGTCCTCCTTAATGAGTGTCAGTGCCATCGTCAGAAAGCCGTGAAGCGCCGCATTTCGTTCGGCTCACCGACAAGCCACATGGTTCGCCGGTCAGCGCTAAAGGTGATGCC
>DATHEW010000874.1:0-3898 GCA_035318425.1 Candidatus Acidiferrum sp.
AGTTGCGTTCCCTGGCCGCCATTCAGCAATGCGATTGCCAAAGCAAGCGTCTGCGCTTGGTTCGTCGCGTTGCGAGTGGCAACTGCGAGCCGAGACTGTGTCCCGCGCAGGTCGACGTAGTTCACCGCCACTTCAGCTTGCACCGTCACGAGGACGTCATCGTGTGTCGCTTCAACCGACTCGACGGTGGCACTAGCGGCTTCGACATTCCGGCGCACGGCGCCCCAGAGATCCAGTTCCCATGTCGCGTCGAATCCGCCGCGAAACAGTTCGCCATGCCGGCTGCGCGTGCCCGCAACGTCCTTGGACAGTTGCGATTTCTCGTAAGCGGTTTCGGCGCGAGCGGTCGGGGCGAAATCGAAGCGAGCTTCCGTCCAAAGCGCACGCGCTTCGCGAAGTCGCGCCTGCGCCCGTTGCACGTCAAAGTTGTTAGTCGACGCTTGTGTGATCAAGCGCTCGATCAGGGGATCGTTGAACGTGCGCCACCATGCTGGATCAACCTGAACATTGGTGTGGAGAATGCCAGGTCCATTAGCGAACGCACTCGGCGTGCTGGTGGCGGGGCGCTCGTAGTTCGTTCCTACAGCGCAGCCGGTGAGGAGGATCGCCGTCAGGCCCGCCAAGCTTCGCAATGACTTCCACATGGCGGTTTTAGTGTTCGGTTGCGAGTTCATCATTGCTGATGGCAGCGTTCTTTCGGCGCGCTTTGAGTCGTGCGGAAACCCCGCGAATCACGACGTAAAAGACGGGTGTGAGCAAAAGTCCGAAGAACGTCACGCCCAGCATGCCATAGAAGACGGCGGTCCCCAGCGCCTGACGCATCTCTGCTCCGGCGCCGCTGGCACGTAAGAGCGGCACCACACCCAGAATAAAGGCAAAGCTGGTCATCAGAATCGGCCGCAACCGCAATCGACACGCTTCAATGGCGGCATCCCAACGGCTCAGCCCGGCGTCTTCTCGTTGCTTCGCAAACTCAACGATAAGAATCGCGTTCTTCGCCGAGAGGGCGACAAGCACCACCAGCCCAATTTGCGTGAACACGTTGTTATCGCCACCCATGAGCCACACACCACCGATGGCGCTCAGCAAGCACATTGGCACTATGAGAATCACTGCCAACGGCAAGCCCCAACTCTCGTATTGCGCGGCGAGGACGAGGAATGCGAACACGACACAGAGCGGAAAGATGAACATGATGCTGTTGCCGGCGCGGATTTGCTGTAACGTCAGGTCAGTCCATTCGATCGCAAATCCTTCCGGCAAATGTTCGCGGGCCAGACGTTCGAGTTTCTGGATCATTTGACCCGAACTCACACCCGCAACAGTTCCACCGCTGATATCGGCCGAGTAAAACAAGTTGTAGCGTTGAATGCGGTCCGCTCCGCCTGTGCGCTCGATGCGAGCAACGGCACCCAGCGGCACCATCTCGGCCCGATTGTTGCGAGTCTTAAGTTGCGTGACGGTGTCGGGATTGATGCGGAATTGCGACTCGGCCTGGGCGTAAACCTGCCAGGTGCGTCCGAACAAGTTGAAGTCGTTGACGTAAACGGAGCCAAGATACGTCTGCAACGTCTCGCCGATGTCTGCCATGCTCACGCCCATGCTTTTAGCTTTCTGCCGATCAATGACGACACGGTATTGGGGGACGTTGGGACGAAAACCTGAGATGAGTGACGTGAGTTCGGGATCGCGCTGAGCGGCATCCAGCAATGCACGCGTCGCGCCATCCAAGGACGCGAGGCCAGCGTTGTTCAAGTCCTGCACCTGTAGCTTGAAACCACCCGCGTTGCCGAGACCACGCAACGGTGGTGGCGGCAATACGATCACGCGTCCTTCCTGCACCACTGAAAAATTCTTCCGAATCGTCGCGAGCATTTTTTCGCCTCGCAAATTTGGATCTTTGCGCTTGTCCGCCGGGTCGAGAACGAGGAAGGCCGCGCCCACATTCGGCTGATTGGCTTGCAACACGGAGGAGTAGCCGGAGATCGCAAACGTGTGGGCGACACCCGGAATGCCGCGGCCGATGGCGTCCACCTGGCGAACGATATTGTCGGTACGTTCGAACGAAGAGGCGTCGGGCAATTGAATGACCACGATGTAATAACCCATGTCCTGCGCCGGGATGAAGCCACTCGGCATTTTCAAGAACGTGAATATGCCGAGCGCGACGAGACCTGCGTAAACAACGAGCGTAAGCGCGGAAACGCGCAACAACCGGCGAACGCCGGTCGCATAACGGTCAGCGCCGCGCTTGAAGAGCTTATTGAATCCGCGAAAAAACCAGCCGAACAATGCGTCGAGAATGCGCGTGAATCGGTCTTTGCCAGCGCCATGTTCCGGCAGCAACAACGCGCACAACGCAGGACTCAGCGTAAGCGAGTTGAACGCAGAGATAACGGTCGAAACCGCGATCGTGAGGGCGAACTGTTTGTAGAACTGGCCCGTGATCCCACTGATAAAAGCTGTCGGCAAGAATACCGCGCAAAGAACGAGCGCAACCGCGATCACCGGTCCCGTAACTTCTGCCATCGCTTTGATGGTTGCCTCACGCGGTTTGAAGCCTTGCGCGATAAAGCGCTCGACGTTTTCCACGACGACGATGGCGTCATCCACTACAATGCCGATCGCGAGCACAAGACCGAACAGCGTAAGATTGTTGAGTGAGAAGCCGAACACCTTCATCACGGCCAGCGTCCCAATGAGCGACACCGGAACAGCGAGCAAGGGAATAATGGAGGCGCGCCATGTTTGTAAAAATACCACCACCACCAGCACGACCAGGAGCAGCGCTTCAACCAGTGTGTGCAACACCGCCGACATGGACTCACGAATGAAGAGCGTCGGGTCGTAGTTGATCCTGTAGTCCACGCCCGGCGGAAAACTTTTCCGCATCTCCGCCAGTGCGCGGTAAATCTCGTCCGCCGTTTCGATGGCATTGCTCCCTGGCAATTGAAAAACGCGAAGCGAAACGGCGTTGTAACCATCCATGTACGTTTTGGTTGAGTAATCGCGAGATCCCAGCTCCACACGAGCTACGTCGCGCACACGCGTTACGTTTCCGTCCTCACCAGTCTTCACCACGACGTCGCCGAACTCCTGCTCGGTGAGCAACCGACCTTGCGCGACAAGCGTGTATTGAAAGGCATTTCCGGGTGGGACGGGTGGTTGGCCGAGGGAACCGCCAGCGATCTGGAGATTCTGTTCCCGCAGCGCCCGCGTGAGGTCGCCCGCGGTGAGGTTGTGCGCCGCCAGTTTTTCAGGATCGAGCCAGATTCGCATGGTGAAGTCCTGACCGCCCAGTGAATTGGCGTCGGAAACCCCTTTTACGCGTGCGAGGCGATCACGTACCTGGAGCGTCACGTAGTTTGCGAGATATGTCACATCGCGTGAGCCGTCGGGGCTGAAGAACTGCGCGGCGAGGGTCAGATCAGGTGATTGCTTGCGCGCAATGATTCCCTGGCGCCGCACGTCTTCCGGCAAACGCGGCAGGGCGGAGTTGACTCTGTTCTGCACGAGCACCTGCGCCTTATCCAAATCTGTGCCGAGCTCGAACGTGATCGTGATTTGAACACGTCCATCGCTCGTGCTTGACGACGACATGTAGAGCATTCGCTCAACGCCATTGAGCTCCTGCTCGAGGGGAGTCGAAACAGTTTCAGCCAATGTCACCGCGTCGGCGCCCGGAAACTGTGCCGTCACGATTACGGTGGGCGGCGCGACTTCGGGATATTGCGCTACGGGCAGCGTGAAGTAAGCAAGCGTACCAACAAGCGTGATCGCAATGCTCAACACGGCCGCGAAGATCGGTCGGTCGACGAAAAAACGTGGGAGATTCATGGCTTCACCGAGGCGGGTGCTGCGGCTGCGACCGTTGAGTTCGTGGACATCGGCACCGCCT
>DATHEW010000875.1:0-3526 GCA_035318425.1 Candidatus Acidiferrum sp.
CGAAAGAATTCCCGGCGCTCAATTACGAGAAAGGCAAAACCATTGCGACGCGCGAAGCGTATGGCGCTGCGTTGGCGCGCATCGGCGAAGCGGACCAAAGCATCGTGGCGATGGATGGCGACACGAAGAACTCGACCTACAGCGACAAGTTCATGAAGAAGTTTCCCCAGCGCTTCTTCGAGTGTTTCATCGCGGAGCAAAATCTCGTGGGGGTCGCGACCGGCTTCGGCACGCGCGGGCACACTCCGTTTGCATCCACGTTCGCCGCGTTCTTCACGCGAGCGCACGATCAGATTCGGATGGCGGGTCATTCGATGGCGAACTTGAAACTCGCCGGGTCACACGCCGGCGTGAGCATCGGAGAGGATGGCGGCTCGCAAATGGCGCTGGAAGATCTCGCGATGATGCGCGCGGTGCATGGGAGCGTGGTGTTGTATCCGTGCGACGCGGTGAGCACGGAAAAGATCGTGGAGGAAATGGCGCGGCACCGCGGTATCTCGTACTTGCGCACGTCGCGACCGAAGACGCCGGTGATTTATGAGAACACCGAAACGTTTCCCATCGGTGGCGCGAAGGTATTGCGCGAAGGTGATCGCGTCACGATCGTCACGGCGGGCGTGACGGTGTTCGAGGCGCTGAAAGCTGCGGACGAACTGGCGCGTGACGGCGTGAAGATCACCGTCGTCGATGCGTACTCGGTCAAGCCGCTGGCGAAGGATGTGATCGCAACCGCGGCGCGCAAGACCGGCAGCCGCGTCATCACGGTCGAAGATCATTATCCCGAAGGCGGGCTTGGTGATGCTGTCGCGGGCGAGTTAAGCAGCGAAGGAATCCGCGTGCAGAAACTCGCAATCTACGAGTTGCCACGCTCGGGAAAATCAGAAGAACTGCTCGCACACTATGGCATCGATGCGGCGGCGATCGTTCGCGCGGTGAAGGCGTTCGCTTAACGTGCCTCCGGCCACTTGCCAGGTTCCGCGATGGACACGATTCCGCGTCGCTTTTGTGGGCGGCGCAGATGAAGCCTCGCGCAAAGGTCGCCAAGGCAGCAAAGAAGAAGCTGGCGACGATGCATTATCTTAACCGAAACGTCTCGTCCCTCTCTCGTGAATTTTGCAGCCCGCATTTCCGATCCTCCTTTGCGCCCTTCGCGGACTTCACGTGAGACTCTCTCGGGTGTGAACTGCGTGGATACGTGAGACGAAGCGTTCGCGTCTTGCGCACACGTGGCCGCAACTTTTCGCTGCGAACCGTGTTGACCAGCGATAAGGCTTGCAGGCTTTCTGAAAGTTCAGGGAAGATGCGCGCCAATTAATCGTGTTCCCGCAGTGTATTTGACCGTCACATGAACAGTTTCAGGAGTCTTTTCGCCACCGCCATCCTCGTGATGTTTTCTTCCCAGCTGTTGGGTCAGACAAGCATCCCACCCGTGGCCAAGTGGACAAATGAGCCGGTCAGAACCCCGCTTTCGTCACCAGTACTGGATGAAGAGAATTTTCTGATCTATGCGGGCGGCCATGATGGGCGGCTCTACGCCTTCGACATGGAGAGCGGGACGCGTATTTATGAAGATCCCGCGCCGCGTTTTGGCGGAGGGCGATGCGCACCGCCGCTTCTCGGCCCGGATGGCACACTGTATCTGGCTTTCACGGACGGCACTTTGGTGGCGGTGACGAATGCAGCCGATGTGCCCGCAGTGAAGTGGCGCTATCGCACGCGTTCTGCTTTCGTCGGCTCACCGGCGATCGATGAGGAGGACGTTCTTTACATCGGGTCCAAGGATAACTTCCTCCATGCCATTCCTGCGGACCAGGGCACGAATTTTCGGGCAACGAATCTTTGGACCTTCAACGCGAAAAATGATGTCACGAGTTCACCGGTGGTGACTCCTCTTGGCGACATCGTATTTCTGTCGCGCGGCACCGTTTTCACAGTGACGCCCGATGGCGCGCAGGCAGGCGTGTTTCATGCGGGCACGTCGGTGCTCAACGTTCCCGTGGTGGCAGAGGATGGAAATATTTACTTCGGCGCTAACGACGAGTTCATTTACAAAATCGACGGCAGCGCCACGACTGGAACCAATTCCGCCAATACGAACGGCATTATCTTCCGAGTCCCTGCCGGCAGTGATGTGCAATCCTCGGCCGCCATCGGCGCGGAGGGTCAGCTTTATGTGGGCACGGTCGCGGGACGCCTGCTGCGTCTCAACGAGGACGGAATCGTGTGGCGATTTCCGGGGACAGGTCGCGTAAGAGGAGCAATTCGCAGCGCACTCAGCATCGGCGCGGATGGGACGGTTTACGTCGGAACGGACGCACACACGCTTTACGCGGTTACCGCCGACGGCCGGGAAAAATGGAAGTTCGACCAGTTCAGGGGCACGATACGGAGTTCTCCCGTCATCGACAGCGAAGGCGTTGTCTATTTCACCGCTGGCCGTTCGCTTTACGCCATCGCGGATGATGTGCCGGCCTTTGAAGCGCCGTGGCCGCAATTTCGGGGAAACGCACAACACCAGGCGACTTCGAGCCATAGCGAAATTTTCATCTCGCAACAGCCCACCAATCTCACCCTCAACGTCGGTGACACGGCGACTTTCGAGGTCGTGGCTCATTCCTCGGCTGCCCTCTTTTATCAATGGAGCCGGAACAACCTGATCTTGTTCGATGCGACGAATTCGACTCTGGTGATCACGAATGTGCAAGCAACCAACGCCGGCACTTACAGCGTCAGCATCTCCAACGCGTTCGAGCCTGTGATTATTCTTTCAGCGCAACTCATCATTGCATCAGCGCCTCCCGTGATCATCACCGACCTCACCAATCATCTTGTCTCGGTCGGATCGAGTCTTCTTTTGGAAATTGGCGTCGCTGGTTCGGCACCTCTTTTCTTCCAATGGAATTTGAACGGAGCGCCGATCGACAACGCTACCAACGCCGCGATCCTGATTACCAATCTCCTGACCACTGGCACCTTTGCATTCGATGTCACGATTACGAATGCCCACGGAGGCGTCCAGAGCCAGACTTCACTCGTGACAGTGGTGGCCATTAATCTGGCGCGGCCGGCGGTGTTGATCGGTGCGGGCAACCGGTTCTCGGCAGGCATTGTCAGTAATCAACTTTTCACCTGGGGATCAGACGCGTCGGGACAGCTTGGCGACGGCGCGTTCAGCAATCGCGTCGTTCCAACCCGCACCAGCACGGATGTGGATTGGTTGAGTGTTTCCGCGGGCGGCAGGGGAAGTAATGAAACGAACGCGCTGGCGCATGCGTTGGGACTTCGGCTCGACGGTAGCTTGTTTGCCTGGGGTGCGAACGCGCGCGGTCAGCTTGGCGTGGGCAGCACCAACGAGTCACGAACGCCGGTGCGAGTGGATGCCAACACGAACTGGATTCAGGTCGAGGCGGGAGCAAGTCACAGCGTTGGGCTGAAGCTCGATGGAACGCTGTGGGCATGGGGTGGAAATCGCAACGGCGAGTTGGGTTTGGGTCACACGAATGATGTTTTGATTCCGGCACGGGTG
>DATHEW010000876.1:0-4893 GCA_035318425.1 Candidatus Acidiferrum sp.
CCATCTGACTCGCGCGACAGAACTCGCGACGGACAGCGGCGCGCCACGCTTCGCCCTGGCCCGGGCACTGGTTGAGCGCGGACGTTTTGATGAAGCCCGGCCGCATCTCGATCTGTTACTCGCCGTGAATCCTGACCACGCGGGAGCGCATCTCGAACTCGCACGCATTCACGCCGCGCGAAATCAGTTCAAGGAAGCGACACACGCGCTCCAGCTTCCACTCGCAAATCAAATCACCAGGCGTCAGGCCATGTTGCTGGCCGCGCAGGTCGCTCAGCGAAACAGCCAACCCGACACCGCGACACAGCTATCGCGATCCGCGCTCGCGCTTCCACGCGGCGTCGATTGGCCAGATCCATTTCTCAAAGAGGTGCAAGCGCTGCGCACCGATCGCGCGAGGCTGGCTGACGCCGCCAATGCGCTCATGCAGCAGCAACGGTTCGCGGAAGCTGAAGCCGCTCTGACGCAACTCATGGAAACGGTTCCCGATGATGCCGAGGGTTTGTTGCTGCTGGGACGGTTGCGTTATCTGCAAAAGAATTGTGTCGCTGCCGAGGCGTTCTATCGCCGCCATCTCGGACTCCAGTCCGGGTCGCTCAACGGCCTGGTTCAACTCGGCATCGCCTTGATGTGCCAGGAGCGATGGACGAATGCCGCGCAAGTTTTGGAGCAGGCGATTGCGTTGAAGCCTGACTTCGGCAGTGCGCACCACAACCTCGGTGTCTGCCGGTCACGCACCGGAAATTCTGCTGGAGCGATCCGGGCATTTCAGGACGCGCTGCGGTGCACGCCCGGAGATGTGAACACGCTCTTCGCGCTCGCTGAAGAACTGGCCAATGCGAATCAAGTGCCGCAAGCGATCGAATGTGTGAAGCGAGCGGAGGCGTTGGCGCCGAATGATCCGCGGCTTGCCACCGCGCGCAAGCAACTCGGCGTCGAAGGAAAATAAAAAGCCCCGGCGTGTGACGCCGAGGCTCATCTTGAGTCTTGTGCCAACAGGATGCTGGCAGCACGCTTTTTACTTCGCGGCGCTCTTGTGATCGCGCACGAATTCCACGCACTTGGTCACATCAGGCAGGTTGTTGTCCCAGTTGTGCTCGTATTCGATGGAGATATTGCCATCGAATTTCTGCTTCTTGAGTTCATCGAGACACATCCCGATGCGTCCCACCCCCGTGCCGTACGGGACATCGTGGGTATCAGTCTTGTCCGTGCCGCGATTGCCAAAATCAGTTTTGTCCTTCATGTGGCTGCTGATGACGCGGCCCTTCAGCACGCGCAAACAATACACGGGGTCAAGTCCGCTCGATTGCCAGTGACCGGTGTCAGCACACGCGCCGATGCGCTGGTCGCGATCCTTCACGAGGTCGAGGATGTAATGCGGGTCCCACACTTTGTAATTCGCGTTCTTCGGCTGGCGCGGGTGATCGTGAAAAGCCACCATCACGTCGAATTCCTTCACGAGTTTCTCGATGGTATCGATCGCGTCAGTCGATTCCGTGGTGACAGCGCGGATGCCCATCTTCTTCGCGAATGCAAAAACTTTGCGCGCCTCCGCCTCGTCCTTCGCGATGCCAACCACGCCGTAATTCACGGCCTTGATCTTGTGCTGCGCGAGCTTGGCCTGGACTTTCCCGACGGTCTCATCGGACGCGTTATGGTCCCACTTCACCGTGGGTTCTTCCTTGCTGAGTTTCTGGCCCGGATAAAACTCGATCACCTTTCCGCCGGCCTGCGCGGTCTTCTCGATGGCTTCGAACGCGCTGAATCGGTTGAACGTGTAAGCCTGGCAGCCGATGAAAAAATCGCCGGTCTTGTATTCGTCTGGAATTTTTACTTCCGCGCGCGCGTTCCCGAGGAACGCAGCGGCGATGGCAATGGTGAGAAGAAATTTGGATTTCATACGTGTGCGGCGAATAGCACTCGCGAACACGTTGCGTGTCAAAGCAAAAGCCTACGAACCCGGCTTCGCGCGGCGTTGACGCATGGCAAGCGTCAGCCAGAGCGCGGCGGCGACCAGCAACGCGATCGGCAAGATCATCATGGCCTTGTCGAGCGAGGTCGTCTTCGCCGCGCGTCCGATAATGGCGGGAGACCACAGATCGCCGAGGAGATGAATCGTGAAAATAGAGACCGCCATGGCGCTGGCGCGCAGATTCGCTGGGGCTGTTTCCAGGATCAGCGTGTTCGTTGGACCGGTGGAGAGAAATAGAAGAAACATTGCCGTAGCCAGCAGCGCCATGGCAGCGCTGGGAGTTCCCGCGCGAAACGCGGCGAAGGCCACCGGCACAGCAGCCGCGACTGAACATCCGAGCACGATGGCGTATCCAGAGGAGGTACGTCTTTGTAACGCGCTGGCCAAAAAACCGCCGAGCCCGGTGCCCACCAGACCGGAGACGGCGAGTGAGATGCCGAAGAAATTCCCGGCGTACTCGACGTCGAGCCCGTGAACTTCCTGGAGAAACGTCGCGCCCCAATGTTGAAACCCGCCGAGTGCGAACGTGTAGGCGGTGTAACCCAGCACCACGAGCGCGTAAGACGGCGTTACTAGCAGTCGCAGCATGTCGCGCGCGCCAGGCTTCGCCGTGCCGGGCTTTCCGGCTTCGGTGCGTTTGGGGTCGTTGAAGGGTAACATCACCAGCGCGAGCACCAACCCCGGCGCGCCCGCCCAGATGAACGCCTCGCGCCATGACGCGTGAGCGGCAATTTGTCCGCCCAGGAAATTCCCGAGCGCCGCGCCGACAGGAATCGCCACGTAGAAGATCGTCAGCGCCGTGTTGCGTTTCGTTCCAGAGAATTTGTCCGCGATGATACTCGGACTGATGGTTGCGTAGCTGGCTTCGCCGACGCCAACAAGCACGCGATAGAACAGCAGTTCTCCGTAGCTGTGAGCGAACCCCGTGAGTACCGTGCCGAGGCTCCAGACGAAAATTCCCCCGGCGATCAGCCATTTCCGCGACGCCCGGTCGCCGAGATAACCGAAGAGCGGCGACGTGATGAAATAGCCGAGCATGAAAGCCGTGCCGACCGTGCCCGCCTGTTCGTAATCAATCTTCAGTTCCTGGCGGAGCGGGGACAACACGACCGACAGGACAAAGCGATCGAGGTAATTGAAGAGGTTCAGTCCCGTGAGGATGAACAAAGTCCAGTAAGGTGAGAGGTCGCGTTTCACGCGTCGCGATTTGAACGGGTCAGGAGCCGCGTGTCACGGCGATGTTACCGGAGATGGCAGCAACTTCTCCACCGCCCTGAGTCGTGACGAGTAGCTCGCGTTGCCAGGCACGAGTTCTTGCAGGCGCTGATAATGAAAGCGTGCCGCGCTCCAACTCTTGCGTTGCTCGAAGAATATCGCCTGGATTTCGTGCCAGCGCGGGAGGTCATCGAGGCATTGCTGGAATTTTCCAGGCTCAACGACACGATTCAGCGCGCCACGCCACGCGTCCGCATCCGCGGCCGACCAAGCACCGCGGCCTCGCATGATCTGGCTCGTACCCAGCGCGCCAATCAGTTCCTTCAAATGCTCAGCCGTGTACGACGTTCGCGTGAGCTCGAGCTTGAGAGCGCGCCCCTTCAGTCTCACCCAGATGGCGCTGCTGTCCCGGAAAAAGCCGGCGCTCGTCACTTCCTCTGCGAAGCTGATCGGTGCGGCGAGCGGAGACCCGGTCGCTGTTTCCAGGATACGCAAAGTCTGGTCTCCCGCGACCGTCAGAAACGCGCTCGAGTCGGCGTTGAAACGCGCCAGCTTCACCTGGGCGCCATGACGCTCCGAGCGCACGAGCAGTTGCCCGGTTTTCACATCCCAAACTCGTGCGTATTGATCTTCACTCGCGGTGAGGACCAAGGATTCGTCAGTGCTGAAACGAGCGTCCAGCACACCGTCGTCGTGGCCGAACGGACCTGCGATGACATTGCTGTCGTTCACATTCCAGATTCTCGCGGCGCAGGCCGTGTAAAACGTGTCACGCGAGGCGGTGAGCAGATGCTGGCCGTTCCTCGTGAAAGCGGCGACCTCCACTTCATGGTCGTGATCGAGGGTGGGGCGGGCTGTTTTCCCGTTGGCGGAGTTGAAGAAATGCACGCGCTTCGCATCGAGCACCGCCACGATGCTTCCATCGGCACTGAAGGCGGCGCGCGGTTTTCTGGAACTCACGCGCACGGGTTCGGAAATTCGCGTGCTGGTGGAGAGGTTCCATAGTGAAAATTCCTTCGCGCCCGGAGTCGCAACAAACGCCACGCTCCCATCCGATGACGCAAGGTTCGTCGCGGCTCCGATCGCAAACCATTGTCTCGGACGAAAGCCTGCCGCGCGGTCGGCCACGCATACCCAACTCTCCGCTCCCGTGCGGGAGTGAAAAACCAGCCGATCTCCGTCAGCGGAAAAAATTGCTTCGACCACCGGACGGTCGAGCGAGATGTTTGTGGCGAGCACCACTCTGCTTACGGTTTCGCTTATCGAGAACGAGCCGTTCGCAATCGTCACGCTGCGCCTCCCGTCGGCGCTGAAATGAGTGTCGCCGGCCTCAATCATTGGCATGGATTCGGTATCCCAAACCTTCACTGTTCCGCCGTGGTCGGCGGTGGCGAGAAGTCTTCCGCTGGGATCGAACGCCACGTCCATAACGGGCTTATCATGATTTACTTTGGCGCGCAGTGGACGTCCGGTTTGCGAGTTCCAGAGCACCACGGTTTCATCATTGGCGCCGGAGACGATCTTTGAACCGTCGGGGCTGAATGATGCCCGTCGCACGCCGTCTCGGTGATCCATGGGTCGGCCAATCATCTGGTGCGTGCGCACGTCCCATACCCGCACTGAACGATCGTGCGACGTGGTGACCACTCGTGCGCCATCCGGGGAGAATTCGCCATGAAGCACCCACAGGCCATGCTGCAGAT
>DATHEW010000877.1:0-3603 GCA_035318425.1 Candidatus Acidiferrum sp.
AAGGCCAATGCAGAAGAGCTGCTTGTCCGTGCGAATGAAAAACCTCCCCCCGCTCACCGCCATCGACGCCTGGCAACGACCTTCAATCTTGTTCTTCGCCAGCACTTTGAACTCGGTGCCCGACGCGATCACCGTGGTCTCGCCAGCTTCATTGAGAAAATAAATGTGGCCACCCGCATGCACCGGCGACGCGCTGAAATTCCCGCCCACGCGTTCCTGCCAGACGATTTCGCCATTCTCCGGCTTGAAGCAACTCGCGATTCCGCCGTCGGTGATCGCGTAGAGAAACGGTTTCACGAAAATTGGCGAGGGCTGTGTGGGCACGCCTTTCTTTTGCTCCCACGCGATATGTGATTCCGTGAGGTCGCCGCGCGCACTGCCGAGCTTGATGCCGCGCAACGTCGTTTTCTCGAAACCGGATGACGCAAACAACATTCCATCGCCAAGCGCAGGTGATGGCGAGACGCCTTCGCCTTGCTGGTACACCGACCAAATGAGTTCGCCAGTTTTTGGATCGAAGCCCTGCATGCGATCGCCAGCGCCGCTGATGATTTGGTCTTTGCCATCGAGGTGAGCAACGATCGGCGTCACATGAGAGATGCGCGACATGCCGCGTTTGCCAGTCCAGACGCGCTTTCCGGTTTTGGTGTTGAGCGCGGCGATGAATGATTTGTCCCAGGGAAGCTGCCATCCCGTGCGTTCATCTGTTGAGACTTGCGGGTAATTGCCAGCGGCCTCCACCGGTTGGCTGCCGTCGTAAGGCTGGATGACGAGTTCCTCGTGAACAATGGGCGACGAACCGAGGCCGTGGCGGCTGTAGAATTTCACCTCACGATTCGTCCAGGCCACCGCGCCATCGAACGTGACTGCTACGATGCTGCCGTCGCCGAAGGTCGCGTAAACCTTTTTGCCGTCGGTGACGGGCGTGGGTGTCGCGTGAGAATTCTTGTTCTCCTTGCGCCGCACGAATTGTTCGAACACCTGCGTGGCCCAAAGAATTTTTCCGCTCTTCGTGTCCACACAGATCACGTGGCACCTGGTGCCATTGTCGGTGGTGCTGGTGACGAAAACGCGATCATCCCACACAATGGGCGAAGACCAGCCATCGCCGGGAATCGGCGTTTTCCACGCTATGTTTTTCTCCACGCTCCATTCCATCGGGAGATTGGTTTCGGTGGAAATGCCCTGACCGTTTGGCCCTCGGAAGCGCGGCCAGTTTTCAGCAAAGACCGACGTGACCAACAGCGCAGCAACGATGAGGTGGAGCAATGATTTCACGTGGCGTGTTCTAGGCAGGCGCGACGAGCTTTCAAAGCAGGAATAACTCCGAAGAGGGAGTGCCGTTCTCAGCGCGCGCTGTCCACACGGTGGTCGGCTACGGCGCAGCGCGGTGAGGGCACCGCGCCCTACCAGCCTTGCCATGCTCCACAATCACTTGCGGAAAAAGATGAACCACACCAGCAGGAGCATCGGGAGCATGACGGGCAGCGTGAACTGCCAGATGTACCCGATGAATCCTGGCGCGTGGACCTTCTGGTGATCCGCGATGGATTTGACCATGAAGTTCGGGCCGTTGCCGATGTAAGTGTTCGCGCCAAAGAACACCGCGCCCACACTGATCGCGACGAGATACGTGTTGAAGCGCACGTTGCCGAGGAGATAGGCGATCTCGATTTGCTCGGTGGTGACTTTGCCAGCCGCCAGAGTTGCGCCGAAGTATTTCTGCAACACGTCGTAAGTGTTCTGCACCACTTCATTGCCTGGCGCGCCTGCTCCATTGGCGGTAATCACTGCGCGCACTTGCTCGACTGTTCCTTCGTTCACGAACGCGCCGAACATCGCTTTCAGAAAGCTCAAATAAGTCGGCGCATTGTCGAGCACGCTGGAGAGAGCGCCGCAGCCCCAATAGAAAACTCCCGGGCCGGCGCGGTTCAGAATGGCGGCGTGTTGTTCCAGATAATCGAGCGCCGGCATCATCGTGGCGAAGATGCCGACGAAGAGCACTGCGACTTCCTTGATGGGGTGGAAGTTGAAGTGATTTGATTTGTGAATCTCGCTTTTGGTGAAGAACCACGAGCCCAGCGCCGCCAAAATCATCACTGCCTCTCGCAAGAACGGCGGATTCTGCACGAACACGGCGGCGATAATCACGGCGACAAAGAACAAGTTCCACAAGCCATCAAAGCGCCATCGGTCGTGTGGCTCAGCAAGCGTTTCGCGCACGCGCGGCGGCGCTTTGCGGTAGTTGCGCAAATCAACGGCATAAAACACCACCAGCAAATACCCCACCGCCACCAGCCACATCGGCCAGCAATGTTCAGCCACCCACCAAAAAGGAACTCCCTTCAAATAACCCAGGAACAACGGTGGATCGCCGATCGGCGTGAGGCAGCCGCCGACGTTCGACACGATCAGGATGAAGAACACGACGTGGTGTGCGGTGACGCGGTATTTGTTCATGCGCAGCCACGGCCGGATCATCAGCATCGAGGCGCCCGTGGTGCCGAGGACATTGGCGATCACCGCGCCGATGAGCAGGAACACCACGTTTGCAAATGGCGTTGCTTCACCTTTCACGTTGATGTGAATGCCGCCTGAAACCACGAAGAGCGAACCGACCAATGCAATGAAACTCACATACTCGATCGCTGTGTGTGAAACAGTTTGCCGCGCCGCGGCCGGAAGAAAAAACAGGTAGTATGTCAGCGTCACCGCCGCCAATGCGAATGCCACCTTCGGATAATGCTTCAGCCACCATCGCTCGAACGCGATGGGCCCCAACGCGATCATCGCGAGGAGCACTCCGAACGGCAAAATCATCCAGGCTGATGGCTCGTAAGCGTGCGTCACTCGGCGAGGCTAAGGAGATGAGTTGTGCGGTCAAGCGATTCAGTCTGCTTTTGCGAAAATTGGCAATTGGCCAACGCGGGCGCACATCGGTTGCCAACGCACCTCGCGATGCGATAGCGTCCGCGCACCGCGATGACAAAGGTCGCCAGTGCAGCCGCGTCTCATGACGTGTTGCTTCACGCGCAAGGAATCACGAAAAGTTTCCCGGGCGTGAAGGCGCTCAGCGGCGTGAACTTCACGGTGCGCCGCGGGGAAATCCATGCCCTCATGGGTGAGAACGGCGCGGGCAAGTCCACCCTCATCAAAGTGCTTACCGGCGTTTACCAGCGCGATGCCGGCGAGATGTCCCTTGATGGCAACGCAGTGAATCCCGCTTCACCGAAAGAAGCCGAGGGGTGTGGCATCTCGACGGTTTATCAGGAAGTGAACCTCGTTCCATTTCTCTCTGTTGCGGAGAACATCTGCCTTGGCCGTCAACAGACAAAGCTCGGGCTGATCAACTGGCGCCAGATGCGCGCCCGCGCCGCGGCCGCGCTCGCAAGGCTCGGCATTCACATCGACGTGAGTGAACCTGTCTCGCATTACTCGATCGCGCTGCAACAACTCGTCGCCATCGCCCGTGCGCTGGATGTTCAGGCGAAGTTGCTCATTCTCGACGAACCCACATCCAGCCTCGATGAAGGCGAGGTGGAGCGGCTCTTTAACATCCTACGCCAGCTCAAGTCGCAGGGACTTGGCATCGTTTTCGTGACG
>DATHEW010000878.1:0-2162 GCA_035318425.1 Candidatus Acidiferrum sp.
TCCACCACGCGGCGTAGGTGGACAGCTTCGCGCCCTTGTCAGGATCAAAACGTTCCACGGCTTTCATCAAACCAATGTTACCCTCGCTGATCAGGTCGAGCAGCGGCAGGCCGTAATTCTCGTAATCGCGCGCGATCTTCACGACGAGACGAAGGTTCGCCTTGATCATGTGTTCACGTGCGGCCGCATCGCCTCGCATGATGCGCCGGGCCAGTTTCGTTTCCTCGACCAGCGTGAGCAACGGCACCTGTCCGATCTCGCGCATGTAGAGCCGAATGGGATCAGCGGCCAAGCTTTCGTAAGCAGGCAACGGCTCCAGAGGATTGGTAACTGTGGACGTCGTCTCCGTGGAAACGACAGGCAACACGACCGCCTTGGCTTCGACCTGAATACGGTTGCGCACGAGCGCTGGCGCTTCCACGCGAACATGGCGGTTCGCGCTCGTCACGCGATTGCGCGTGAGCTTCGCGCGTTTCGTTCGAAGCCGTGGCGTGCTCGTCCGGCGCGCCCTCACGGGGGTATTTCGCTTCTTTGCTTTCATAAATAAATGTTTAGTTACTTGAACTCCGACCGCTCTGATAAGTCGCGTGATCCTTCTCACTAATTAACAAGGAAGAGTCGTGCCAACCGCCACCGAGTGCCTTGATGAATTGCACGGTTGCAACGAAACGATGGCCGGCGAGCTGTGCTTGGCCGCGCTGCGCGGCGAGCGTGCCGCGATGGGCGTCCACAACATCGAGGAAAGAGACAATGCCGGCGCGATAACGTTCAGTTGCCAGTTCAGCCGCGCGCTGCGCGTTCGCCGCCGCACGGTCCTGGGCGCTGCTTTGCTGGGAAAGGAACTGTAATCCGCTCAAACTGTTCTCCACATCTCCAAACGCAACGAGCACTTGCTGGCGGTACTTTGCCACTGCTTCGTCGTAAGCCGCCCGAGATCGATTCAGGTTCGCCATGTTCCGTCCACCTGCGAAGATCGGCAACGAGACGCTCGGGCCCAGCGCCCAGATGCGGCTCTCCCACTTAAACAGTGACTCGATGTCACCACTGACGAACCCACCTGAGCCAGTAAGGCGCACCACGGGAAAGAATGCCGCCTTCGCGATTCCGATGCGCGCGTTGGCAGAAGCCAGGTCACGCTCGGCTTGAGCCACATCCGGACGACGTTCCAGCAATTCCGCAGGCAAACCAGAAGGGATGCCCGGCGGTTGACCTGCCACAACAATGTTCGTCACGGGCGTCAATGTGAACTGAGCCGGATTTTCTCCCACTAGAATGGCGATCGCATTTTCCAGTTCGGCGCGCCGCCTCAACACCGCGGCAAGTTCGGCCTCGGTGGTCGCGTGCTCATTTTCAGCGCGTGCAATGTCGAGGTCGTTGCCGATGCCGCCTTCAAAACGACTTCGCGCGAGACGAACCAATTCCTGCCGCAGCTGGATTTGCCCACGTACCGTCGCGATCTCTGCATCGAGTGAGCGAAGATTAAAATAATTTTGCGCGAGATCCGCCTGCAACGTGAGCAGAACATTGTGCAGCGCGGCGAGCGAACTCTGCGCATCGGCGCGCGCGCTCTCGAAGCTGCGGCGCACGCGACCCCACAGATCGACCTCGTAACTCAAATCGAACGGAACACGCATCGTTGCTGCAGTCAGGGCGCTGATGTCGCCCGTAACCGGATCGACACGACCGAAGCTTGGCTCTTGATTGGGAGAATAGCGTTCCCGAATCCAGCTCGGGTTCGCATCCAACGTCGGCAGGAATTCTGCCCGCGCAACTCGCGCCGATGCACGCGATTGCTCGACCCGCGCGACTGCGGCCCTGAGTTCCTGGTTCGACTCAGTAGCGCGTTGCTCGAGTTCGTTCAGTCGTTGATCGCTGAACACTTCCCACCACGCGCCTTTCGGCACGTTGTCGAGTGGCTTGCCCTCTTTCCACGCGCCCAGATTATTCGTGTCGGCAATTGATTTGTAAGCCGCCGGAACCGAATTCGTCGGCTGCTTGTAATCAGGTCCCACTGAAGTGCATCCCGTCACAACGATCGCGAGGAGAGTCAGCACAGCCGCAGCCCCGGCGACGGCGCCAGTCGCGCCAGGGGCCGGGCCGTGCTTCGGGGCCGTTTCCGGCTTTTTTCTCCACCCAAGCTTCATCAACACCACGTAGAACAC
>DATHEW010000879.1:0-4804 GCA_035318425.1 Candidatus Acidiferrum sp.
GAGCCGTCAAAATTCTTGTTCTGCAACCGGACCAGCAACGCGACATTTTCCAAACGGGGAATCTGTTCCAGCAGTTCCGCTCCCACTTCGGGGACGCGCAGGAACATTTCTCTTTCGGGCCCGGTCAGGCTAAGCCCGGCGCTCTCCTTCATCACCACGGCAGGAGGCAGTGTCACGCGTCCCACGTGCGAGAGCATGGCCGCCAGTTCCAGTTCCCACGTTTTGCTCACGGTGAACGCTTGCAAAAATTTGCGCATGTCGTCGCGCATTTGCTGGCCGTGGCCAAACGATCTCGAGTCCACTGCGGACAAAACATCCATGAGGATTTTCACCGCGCCGTTCAACGTGTTTTCCAGCAACTCGCGTTCGGCCATGATCAACCGATGCTGTTGGATTCCCGCCTGCAGGGTCAGCGTCATCGTTTCCGGCGGGCACGGTTTGTTCACGAACCGGAACACATGACCCTGGTTCACGGCGTCCGCCGCTGTCTTCTGGTCCGCGTTGCCCGTGAGCATGATGCGCACGCTGTCGGGCGAACTGGCTTCGGCTTGTTTGAGAAACTCGACACCGTTCATGTTCGGCATCTGCATGTCGGCCACGATCACGGCGTAAGGCCCGCTCGAGCTCAGACGCGCCAGTCCTTCCGCACCGCCAGGAGCTGTATCGATGGTGAAGATTTTGCGAAGGCTGCGTTGATACCCGGCCAGAATGTTTTCGTCGTCGTCAACGAACAGGATTTTCGTGTTCATGTTTTAAATAGCGGCCGCATGGGCGGCAGTGGGTTGTGCAAAGTTTTCGCGCACGACCTCTTCCCAGACGGCGATGCGTTCGCTCATCCCGAGGTTGCCCAGGTAATTCAGGTCCAAGGCGGGTTCCGTCACGTCGCCGTCCAATTGGTGAACCAGCGCATTGGCCACGTGCGTGATCGTGAGCGCGCTGAAGATCGGCTCGCTCCTGGCCGGTGAATGGTGCAGGGCGATGGCTTCCACCACGGGCACGGGCAATCCCCACAGGCCCAGCAGGTAGCCGCCCACTTCAGGGTGGGAACACCCGAAGACTTCGCGTTCGGCGCCGAGGAGCGAGCCTTGATTCGCCTCCGCGAGCTCCAACGCACGCGCATATTGATCGGGAAAATTCATGGCGAGCACGAGCTTGCCGCTGTCGTGCAACATCCCGGCCACAAAAGCTTCGTTGACGACATTCGGCGAAGCGCGCTCGGCCTTCGCAATGGCTTTTGCGGCGCCGCCGGTCCGCATGCTGTGCGCCCACAATGCTTCGGGGGAAAAGCCCTTTATCCGCGCCGATTCGAATTGTGAAAAGACATGCACGGACAATACCAGCGATTTGACCAACTCGGTGCCGAGATACGATACAGCTTCAGCCGGATTTGAAATCTGCCGGCCCAATCCAAAGAAGGCGGAGTTCACCAGCTTCAAAATCTTGGCGGTCATCGCAATGTCCTTCGCCACGATTTCTCCCAGCGACTCCATCGAGCAGTTGGGCGATTGGAGGCAAAGCATCATCTCGGCATAGACCGACGGCAGACTCGGAAGTTTGTCCAGTTGGGAAACCAATGCGGTGACCCTCTCGTTCTGCAACGAGCCTTCCAGCGAGAGTGCGCGTGTGATGGTCGTCTTCAATGCAGCGACTTCGCACGGTTTGCTCAAATATTGATGGGTGCTGCCAACGCACTTGAGAATTAGTTCGCGATCCGCGTGGCCGGAAAGAATCAAGCGCACCGTCTTGGGATGGCGCAGCATGACTTGATTGAGCAACTCGGCGCCGTTCATTCCCGGCATCATCATGTCGGACACCACTACATCGAACGGCGTCTCGGACAGACGCGCCAGCGCCGCCGCACCATCGCTCAGGAATTCCATGTCCCACTCATTGCGCATGGGGCGCAACGTGCGTTGGAGGCCCTGCAGCACGAGGGCTTCGTCATCCACGAACATGATCCGATTCTTCGTCATGCCACGGTTTTCTGGTGCTCCTCTGGCGCGCTCGCAGTAAGCGGCAGCCGGATAATGAAACAAGTTCCCTTGCCCGATTCCGTCTCGAATACCACCGTGCCGTTGTGCTTTTCCACAACTACGGAGCGCGCGATGGCGAGCCCTTGCCCGGTGCCTTTGCCAACCTCTTTCGTGGTGAAGAACGGCTCGAAAATCCGATCGCGCACTTTTTCAGGAATGCCTGCGCCAGTGTCTCGGATGCGCACCTCGACGTAATCGCTGTCGCGTCGCGTGCTGATTGTGATTGTGCCTTTGCCATTGCCGCCGCTTCCCACGACGTCCGTGATGGCGTGCGTGGCGTTGATCATGATGTTCAAAACCACCTGGTTGAATTCACCGGGCAGCACGGGAACGAGCGGCAGAGCGAGATCGAAATCCGTGACGAGGTCCGCCACGTACTTCCATTCACTACGGCAAACCGTGGCGGTGCTCTCGATCGCTTTGTTGAGATCAAGCATCGTTTTGCTCTCGTTGCCCGGATGCGAAAAGTCCTTCATCGCGCGCACGATTTTCGACACACGCTCAATGCCATCGATCGTTTGTTCGAGCGCCTTTGGGACTTCGGCCGAGAGATATTCCAGGTCCGCGGCCTGTTGCGCGGCTTCGACTTCCGCCAGCAACTCGGGCGGCAACGCTCCGGTCTGCGCCGCTTTGAACATCTTGTCGTAGGCCGTTAGCAGTTGTTGCAAGTCGTTGAACGCATCACGGACGAATCGTGTGTTGTCGCCGATGAACTGCGTGGGCGTGTTGATTTCGTGGGCGATGCCCGCGGCCAATTGACCAATCGATTCGAGCTTCTGTGCCTGCCGCAACTGTATCTCCAGCATTTTCCGCTCGCCTATATCGCGCGACACAATGAGCACTCCTTCGATCAAGCCGTCGGCATTCCGAAAGGGCGCTTTGTGTGATTCGAGGGTGCGCCACGATCCGTCCTTGTGCCGCATCCGGTAGTCGATGACCTGGACGTCACCGGTCTCCACTGTTCGCCGAGTACTGGCCAATGCCGCCGCGCAATCGTCAGGATGGATTTGATCGAAGGCTAACGTTCCGTCCATTTCCTCGGGGGCGAAGCCCAATAACGTGCGAAATGACGGGCTGCTGTAAAGCCGCCGCCCGTCCGCATCTACGATGGAAATCAGATCGGCGGCATTTTCCGTGATGAGGCGGAAGCGCTCTTCGCTTTTCCGGAGTTGCTCGCTGCCGTGAACGACGCGGAACTCCAAATCGAGGACATGATTTCGGATTTGCTGGAGGAAGAACCATTTCTCCGTGAGCGCATTCGCCAATTGGAGCACCTCGATATTGTCGAAAGGTTTTTTGAGGATCACCAGACGGTCCGATTGGCCCAACTTCTGGATCATGTCATCCCAGGTGTAATCCGAGTACGCGGTGCAGATAACCACTTGCAGATCGGGGCAAGCCTCCCAAAGACGTGCCACGGTCTCAATGCCATCCCAACCCGGCGGCATTCTCACATCCACAAACGCAAGAGCATATAGCTGCCCTTCACGCATGGCCTGCTTGACCATGGCCAGCCCTTCCTGCCCTTGCATCGCTGAGTCGATGGTGAATTTGCGCTGCGCCGGCGCGACTGGGGCCTCGTCGAACAGTTCCGCCTCCGCGGCTTCCATCGATTCGTTCCGCGCAGTCTGGCCGAATATTTTCCGGAAATCCTCGTGGATCGCCCGATTGTCATCGATGACCAGGATCCGGCGATTCGTGTCCCTATCGGCTTCCTTCATGATCGTTCTGCCAGGCGCTTCGGTTCTTCTAATAAAAACTGCTGCTGCCAGCATTTCAGTCCTACGGCAAACAGTGACGTTTACTGAATAGGGCTCACGCTCGAAAGAGCACAGGAATCTGGTAAAGGCGGAGTAAAGAAAGGCTGCTCGCCGCGCCGGCGTTGTCCTACGCCATTATCACAACGTCCGGGTACGCGGCGCAAAATCAAAAGCACGCGTGTTCGCAGATGAGAGTGCCCCGGAAGTTCTGCAAACAAGAAAAGGGTCACGCGCTAGCCATTGGGGTGGAGACGTTGAAAGCCGCCTTTTTCCGGATTCCGCTCACTTCGTTCCGTTCGGCGAGTCGCCGACGCTACCCATTTTCAGACAAACTCTCAGTCGGAACCATTGAAGCAGGAACAGAAGGGAACAAAGGAACGGAAGCGAACCAGCCCATGCGGCGCTTGGCTTTGGCTCGGGAACGTCAGGCGAATCGTTTGCTTCTGTTCCAAAAATCTTGGGCGAGCGGGCTCCCGGGGCTCTTGCGTGTTGTGACGTGACTCAGGTGTCTCCTTGCCGCCATTTCATTTGCGAAAATTGGGTTTCGCAGCTACAAACCGTCGCGATGCCAATGAGGGGAATGAGGGTGCGAAGTTTCGGAGTTTGCGCGGCGCTACTGATCGGGTTTCCTGCGCTCGGCCAGATTGATCCGGCCAAGCGCCAGCTTCTGCACGTCGGTTACAACGCTTTCTTCGAGGGCCATGCCCCGCTCGCCGCCTACGCGTTTTATTACCTGAACAGTCCGCAGTTCTATCGGGAGGATCTCACGCTGCGAATGGCGATCGCGCCGGTGTACTTCGATTCGGAACTGGGCATCTCACACGCGCTCGGGCCAAACACCGACATTGGCATTGGGCTCGCCGGCGGTGGATTTGCGGACAGCTACAACGAAGTGCGTCGTGGAAAATATTACACTCGCGAGTCCTTCGATGGATATGGCGGCGGCGCATCGGTCAGCTTGTATCACCTGTTCAACCCCTCGTACAAAATCCCTCTCCACGGTATCGTGCG
>DATHEW010000880.1:0-3658 GCA_035318425.1 Candidatus Acidiferrum sp.
CATTAAGCGTGTGCGCCAGCCGGTTGTTTTCATTGGCATACCATAAGAGGAAATCCCAATAAATCAAAAGAGTCTTTGAGTTATGCCGACTAAATGTCATTGTTTCGATCGTGAGGACGCCATCAGAGCGGAATGCGAACGCAAAGCGATCTGGAGTGTCTTATATCGTCCGTGCGCCAATTTGATTGCGCCGATTAGAGGTCCGCCACAATCGACATTCAACAACTTGAAAGTCTCATTCTACCTCATCGGGAGGCCCGGTGGAACTCGAAGGCGCCACCAAATCGGTGAACGGAGAATCCTGGCTGGGAGCATTGGACCCGGCGGAGTGGTGGGGTGGTCGTGTCTTTCCCCGCCGTATGAATGGCAATTCACCGCCAGCACTTTGGGTGAAACAAGCGCTATGTTTTTTTACGCAACGGTGTTGCGCGAGTATTGCGACGGAGACCCACCGCTCGGTTTTGAGCTACTCAAGCGTATGGCGGCCGAAGTGGGTGAAGCGGCTTCAACGCGCGCGCACGCGCTTGCTCGAATCCTGTTCGGGGTTTTCACCCATCGGTAACAAACACGCCATCGAGCAGAGCTTGGTTTAGCAAAATAGAAGGATTAATTATGTTACACAGCATCCAGCAACGTTACGCTTCGACGACTCCACGCTTTACGTGAACTCCACGAAAGATGCGATCATGCACGCCAAGAGAGTCACGCGGCAGACAACGGCGCTTCATCGAGACGAATCGAAGTGCTAAAGCTCGCTCTCCACTGGCATGATTGAAGATCGGATTGAGGTTATCGAGTCGACGCTGGTGCAAGCGCGGAATATCCCGGGCGATCGAAAGGCGGAACTGTTGAAACTGGTCGCGGAGTTGAGATCAGAGGTTCAGAAGCTCGCCGAGACGCATCAGGACGAGGCATCCAGTATTACCTCTTTCGCACAGGCATCGACGCAGGAAGTGTCCCGCGCACGAAAGAATGCCGAGCTCTCGAAGACCGCGTTACACGGGTTGCACCTTTCTGTCCAAGGCTTGGAAGAATCACATCCTGTCATTGTAGGAATCGTGAACCGTTTCGCTACGGCATTATCGAACATGGGGCTTTAAGTCCCTAGCCCAACCAGTTCACGGCGAGTTTAGTTTCCGATACTGATCCGGACCGGATTTGTCGTCGCCACTTTTGCGATCCCGCTCTTAATGTGCAACCCGATCTGCCGGCGTGTTACGAATGGCGGCGTCGAAGGTGGCAGAGCGGTCTCCTTCGGGGACAATCCCACGAAGCCATAGTTGCGCGCCAGAACTCCGCTAGTCGTATCTAACCCCGCGGGATACGTCGCGTGGCACGATCCCCCCGGCGAGTTTGTCCCGGGCGGCACGCGCGGCTCCCTTTGAATCTTCCCACGGAAGAGTTGCTTCATGCTTCTGGAAGTCGGTCGCGAGATGGTCTCGATTTCCTCGAACTTCCATCAAGAGACGAATTACCTCCGAAAATTACGTTGAAGGGTTACACGGTCTACGCTTCGAAAGAAGGGCAGCCGGATTGATCAAGAGCGACAAGACTGACCGCTTAGCCATGCAGAGGCACTACTCTCAAAAAGAGCACTGACGAATCAGGTTTCGGTCGAGACCGTCCCTTCACCCGCCTCTTGCCGCAGTGCTTGTTCCAGCGCGCGCCACGGCAGCATGGCGCACTTCACCCGTTGCGGAAATTTTCGCACACCGCGCATGACCGAGAGATCGCCCAGGCCGGCGGGCGACCCTGCGTTCTCCCCGGCGACCAGATCGTGAAAGGCGCGCAACATCTCGAGCGCGACGGCGCGCGGTTCATTCTTCAACTTCGCCGTCATGAGCGAAGCGGAAGCCTGGCTGATGGCGCAACCGTGTCCGGTGAATTGTAACTCCTGCAAGCTCCCATCGGGTCCGAATTTCACTCCGAGGTCGATCTCATCGCCGCAGGTCGGGTTATCGCCGTGCACCCGCACGCTCGCATCTGGCAGCTCGCCGAAATTCCGCGGACGTCGCGAATGATCCAGGATCACTTCCTGATAAAGCTCTTCGAGTTCGGAGTTCATGCGAAGAAACGCGCTGCCGCGCGCAGTATTTCGATCATGCGATCGATTTCCTCCGAGGTGTTGTAAAAGTAAAAGCTTGCCCGAGTGGTGCCGGGCAAACCGAATTTGCGCATGAGCGGTTGATTGCAGTGATGCCCGCCGCGCAAAGCGAGACCGTGCTGGTCGGCGAAGGTGGTGAGATCGTGCGGGTGGATGCCCTCCATGACGAAGCCGACGAGCGCGCCGCGTTCGCCACGCGGCCCGAGCACGCGCATTCCCGGCAGCTCAGCAAGTTGCGCGGCGGCCTGCGCGGTCAGCGCCGTATCGTGCGCGAAGATCGCCGGCCGCCCGATCGCGTCGAGGTAATTCATCGCGGCCGCGAGGCCGATCGCGCCGGCAATGTTTGGCGTGCCCGCCTCGAAACGGTGCGGCGGTTTTTTGAAGGTGCTTTTCTGCAAGGTCACGCTCACGATCATTTCACCACCGCCTTCCCAGGGCGGCATCGCTTCCAGCATTTCCGCGCGACCGTAAAGCACGCCGATGCCGGTCGGGCCGGACATTTTGTGACCCGAGAAAGCGAGAAAATCGCAGTCCAATTCCCGGACGTCGAGCGGGAGATGGCCTGCGCTTTGCGCGGCATCGACCAGCGTGACCACGCCGCGGCTGCGGGCCTGCCGGCAGAGATCGGCCACCGGATTGATTGTGCCTAACGAATTCGAAACATGCGTGAAAGCAAAGAGCTTCACTTCCGGCGTGAGCATTTTCGTCAACTGCTCGAGGGCCAGGCTGCCATCCTCGAGCACCGGCAGAAAACGCAACTGCGCGCCCGTCCGCGCCGCGAGCAGCTGCCACGGAACGAGATTGCTGTGGTGTTCCATCTCCGTGAGCAGGATGATGTCGCCTTCTCGCACGAACTTCCCGCCCCACGCTTGCGCGACCAGGTTGATGCTCTCGGTCGTCCCGCGGGTGAAGACGATCTCCTCCGCGCTCGCCGCGCCCAGATAAGCGGCCACGCGCCGGCGCGCCGCTTCGTAGGCCTCGGTCGCGCGCGAGCTCAGCTCATGCAGGCCGCGATGGACATTCGCGTTGTCGTGCTCGTAGTAACGCCGCAGCGCCTCGAGCACTGCGCGCGGCTTTTGCGTGGTGGCCGCATTATCGAAATAGATCAGCGGACGCCCGTTCACTTCCTGCTCCAGGATCGGGAAATCGTCGCGGAGCGCCCGCCAATCAGTCGAATCACTGGAAACCGCATGCACATTCTCAATCTGCGATGCACTGAGCCGCGCGTCACATGATTTCACGAATGGGGACGTTTGGCGCGATACCGGTAAAAGCAAAAAACGCATCGCTTTTGGCAAGGAACGGTGAGTAACAATATTCGATCGCCAGATGAATGTGGCGATGAACGCAATGCGGACTTCAATCCGGGTCGTTAGTCGAAGGAGCGAGCCCCCCAAAGATGTATTAGGGATACAGCTTCCGCGGGATAACATTCCTCCTAAGGCCAAATTCGATGTTGTTTCCGACTAACGCCCGCGAGTAACCGAGTGGCTTCGATCAAACGCGCGTTCCGAATGGCTCTCAGCGTCAGCATGATTGATCGTATTCTCATCC
>DATHEW010000881.1:0-3589 GCA_035318425.1 Candidatus Acidiferrum sp.
TGGCGGAAATGGCGTGGAGCGGCGAGACTGAAGTCATTACCGCGGCGCGACGAAACGGCAGAATCATCGTCATCACCGCGCCGCCGCCGGGACCGTTCGCGATCGTGAATTGCTGGCTCGCGCCGTAAAGTTGCTGTAATCGCGCGCGGGTGTTCGACAGACCGACACCGTCTTCGATCTGTTTGTTGCCGATCCCAGCGCCGTTGTCGCGCACTTCGATGTGCAGCGACTCGCCTTCCTTGCGCGCCAACAATTGGATTTCTCCATCGCGCGCCTGCGGCTCGATGCCGTGGATGATCGCGTTCTCAAGGCTTGGTTGCAGGATCAAGTTCGGCACAAACGCATCAAGTGTTTCCGGCGCAATGTTCATCTCGATCTTCAACCGTTTACCAAAGCGCGTCTGCTCGATCTCGAGGTAGCGTCGCAGGAAATCCAGTTCCTCACGCAGCGTGACTTCCTGCGTGTTGGTCGCTTCGAGCGCGTGACGCAGCAGTTCACTCAGGCGCACGAGCATGGCGTCCGCGGCATCGACGTCCTTGTGCATGAGCGACGAAATGGCATGCAGTGTGTTGAAGAGAAAGTGCGGGTTGAGCTGCATTTGCAAGGCTTGCAATCGCGCTTCGGTGAGGCGGCGTTCGAGTTCGGCGTTGCGCAACTCACGCTCGCGCAGTTGCTCGTAATAGCTGAACGCATGGCTGACCGCGACGATCACCCAGTACACAATCAGGTCGAAGTGCCAGCTCTTCACGAGCAGCGAAGTGAATGCCTCGGCGAAGATTGTGCGGCTGTCCGCGCTTTGCCACAGCGCGAGTGATGAACGGAGTGCGACGTACGACAGCGCGAAGACGATGCTGGCGAAAAAGTGAACGAGTAACGCCCGTCCCCAGTGTGGTCGCTCGATCGCGAAATGGCGCGACAGCAACACAGCGGGAACGGAGAGCAGCGCGAACACATACCAGTCGCAGAGCGAATGCGTCAGCGCACGCGACCAGGGAACCGGATTACCAATCTGCTCGCTGGCAAAATGGAACTGCACCCCGAACGCGACGCCGAGCACCGTCCAGAAGGCGAACACGACGAGGACCTTCAGCCATGATTTTTGTGATCGCAGCGGCACGCGAGGAATTGAAACCGAAACGAAATATTTTCACAGACGAAAGCTCGTCACGTCGCTGGTGGAGCAGTGGCCGCCTGCGCCGGAAGCGGCTTGCCCTGCAACTTCACGACGGCTGGCGTGCGGCGCAGCAACGCGTGAATGCGTGTGAAGTAATCCGGCGCGAAACCCATCGCGCGCTTCAACTGATAGTCCCGCTCCAGAACATTGCTCACCTTCTCGGCGCGCCGAAAATCGCTCCAATTCACGAACCGTTGCAACCACGCCCAGTGGCCATAGACCGGTACCGGATAGTCGCTGCCGTGAACCAGCCGTGACGCGACCGGCTCGCGCAGGCACGCGCGGATGTGCCGTCCGCGGATGGGCACATTGAAGGCACTCGTGTCGCCATACAGATTCGGAAACTCCGCGAGCATGTCGCAGAAGACGCCGAAATATTCGGGATCAAATAGCCCGCTCTTCGTGCCACTGTGTGCGGCAATCACAGTCACGCCGCATTCCAACGGCAATCGCAGCGTGCGAGGATCAGAGTGACGTTTGCAGCAGACGGGCACGGTGTGTTCGCCGCCCGTGTGCGCGAGCAGCGGCAGCTTGGCTTCAGCCATGCGTTTCCAGAACGGCGCATAACGGGCATCGTTACAGTCCACATTGTGGCAATTCGGCAGCAGCTTCAGCATCACCGCGCCGGCTTCGAGACAGCGATCCAGTTCGTCGAGGGCATCACGTCGCGCGGGATGAATCGAGACAACAGGGAGAAACTCCGGGTTCTCTCTCGCGAGTTTCAGCACGTAATCATTCGGCACGTAGAACGAGCCGAAGTTCATCTTCGTGCCGTCGGCTTCGTAAACTTCGTCATTGGCAAGAATCACCGCCGCGCCCAGCGACGACTCGCGGACGAGTTTCGCGAGGTGACTGGCGTAAGCTTCATCGAACTCCGGCGCGCTGGTGCTCACGCCCACGCCGATGTGATGAAGCATGAACGTCGCGAGCGGCTTGTGCAGCGCGGGAACTTTCAGCCAGCAACCGCTGCCGCGCTGTCCGTTGCCGACGATATGCACGTGCATGTCGATGGGCGGCAGATTCGTGGTCGTGTTCACGGCGCGAGCTTGCCCGAACGGCTTCGCCCGAGAATCTTTTTCAGCTCTTCATGAGCGAATGCCAGGGCTCCGCGGTTTGGAAATGAGCACTGGCGCGACCGTAGCTCGCGTGTTACAAGCACCGGCTCCGCTCGAAAGTCGGGCGGTCAGAATTCACTGGAAACAGATTTATGTCACAGCACAGGAGCTTGCGCGCGACCGGCACCGGCGGCAAAAAAGGAAACGTGATGAAGCGCTTCGAGCGGGTCGCTTTGCTCAAGAAGCGCGGCCAATGGAAGCCCGGCGATCGCGTCACCGGCCTTCGCAAAACCAAGCCGGAAGCGTAAGGCACTGACGAAGGCCAGACGACGAGTGACCAAGCGCTTGGCCGTTCGTCATTCGAAATTCGTCATTCGTCATTTGCCATCCACCATGGTTCGCCTGCAGAAATTCCTCGCCGAGGCGGGGATCGCGTCGCGGCGAGCGAGTGAGGGATACATCGTCGAGGGCCGTGTAGCGGTGAATGGCCACGTCGTCACCGAACTCGGCGTCAAAATCGATCCCGGCCACGACAAGATCACGGTCGATGGCAAACCCCTCCGCACCAAGCGCAAGCTCTACATCGCGCTGAACAAGCCGAAGGGTTTTATTTGCAGCCGCCGCGATCCTGAGAAGCGCGACACGGTGGGCGATCTTCTGCCCCTTGAGTGGTCGCACCTGTTCCCCGTGGGCCGTCTCGATTTCGCCAGTGAAGGTTTGATCTTCATGACCAACGACGGTGATTTCGCCCTGAAGCTCACGCATCCCCGCTACGGTGTGCGAAAGAAATATCGCGTGATGATCGACGGGCGGGTGGACCAGGAGATCTCCGAGAAGCTGACCAAAGGTGTTTCCCACGAAGGTGATTTACTCCGCGCTGAGCGCGTGCGTGTTCTTTCCGCAAACAATTCGTCATCTCTGCTCGAGGTTGAATTGGCCGAAGGCAAGAACCGCGAGCTGCGTCGCATGTTCGAAGTGCTCGGACGTGTGGTCACCAAACTCCAGCGCGTACAGATCGGCCCCATCAAGCTGGGCGAGTTGCGCGTGGGACGTTGGCGAACGTTGACAGAGGCGGAGATTAAATCTCTACTTGCGCGTCTATGAAAATATTGTTTCGGGCTGTTTCCATCGCTGCCGTCATCACGGCGCTGATTGCGCCGCAAGGGTTGGCGCAGGATGCAACTCCGGCGCCTGCAACGCCGAACGCGCCGCCACCGACCACTCCGGCTCCGGTGTTCGCGCCCGCTCCCGCTGAGTCGCCGGCGCCAGCCCCGAAGAATGCTCCCAAGACAGGGGCTGCTGCGAAAAAGACGCCGACGAAACCGGCCGCCAAAAAAAGCGCGCCCAAGCCTGAAACCAA
>DATHEW010000882.1:0-3923 GCA_035318425.1 Candidatus Acidiferrum sp.
CCGGTTGCAGTCACATCCTCGATGGTTCGTGCTGCCCCAGCTTGTGCTGCTCGCGGCTTGCATCACTTACACCGTCACGCACCTGAAGTTCAGCACCAACCGCAGCGATCTCGTCTCCTCCGACGAAAGGTACCAGCAAAATCTTCTGCTGCTGAAACGCGAATTCAAATTTCCCGACAACCTCGTGGCGATGGTCGAAAGCGAGGACCCGGCGAAGAACCGCCAGTTCGTCGAACGCCTCGCACAGAAGCTGCGGAGCGAGCCGGAGCTTTTTCAGGACGTGTACTACAAGGGCGACTTGAAGATGATGGGCCCCAAAGCGCTGCTCTTTTTGCCGGAGGAGACGCTGGAGGAATTGCGTGGAGCGCTGACGGAACACGCGCCGGTGATCGAAACTTTCTCGCGAGTGAACAGCTTGAACTCCCTCTTCGATCTGGTGAATGCACAGTTGCGGGAAGCCGGACAGGCAACGGCCACTCAGCAACAGGTCTTCGCTGGCGCGTTGCCCGTGCTGCGGCGCATCGCCGAGGAAGCGACGCGCAGCGTGAGGGAAACAGGCGTGCCACTCACGCCGGGCATCACGGCGTTATTCGGTGATCGGCGAAACCTTTACCTCACCTTCTCGAGCAACCAGATCTACGCCGTCCTCGCCAACGTCGCGAACGAAGAAGTCGAAAAACGCGCGGTCGAGCGACTGCGCGAACTCGTGCGCCAGACGCAATTCGAAGTCACCGGAGTGAACGCCGGCATCACCGGTGAACCGGTCCTGGACTACGACGAAACGCAGCAGGCACAGCGGGACGTGCATCGCGCGGCGCTCGTCTCGCTCGTGCTCGTGGCGGCGATTTTCATCTGCGGCTATCACGAGATTCGCCGGCCCATCATGGCGACGGTGTGCTTGCTGGTCGGCATCAGTTACACGCTCGGGTTCGCCACGCTCGCGGTGGGCCATCTGAACATCCTGAGCATCACGCTGGTCCCGATCCTGATCGGCATCGCAATCGATTTCGGTGTCCATTTGATTTCCCGTTTCGAGGAGGAATTGCGCGCCGGGAAAAATCAGCGCGCCGCCATTCACAAGGCATTGGTGTTTGCCGGCATTGGAATTTTCACCAGCGGCTTCACCACGGCAGGAGCATTTCTCGCCATGCTGTTCACGGACTTCAAAGGCGTGCGCGAGATGGGCCTCATCTCGGGCGTGGGCCTGCTGGTTTGCATCGTTCCCATGATGACGCTTCTGCCATTGATGCTCGTGCGCGGGAGCAAGGAACTGCCCGGTGATTGTCCGCCACGGCAACGCCACAGCCGCCGCGCCCACATCGAACAAATGTGGTTGAAGCGCCCCCGCCTGGTGCTCCTGTGCGGCGCGGGGATCACGCTTCTGGCGCTCGCTCAAATGCCGCGGCTCAATTTCGATTACAACCTCCTGAACCTCCAGGCGCGCGGTTTGCCGGCCGTGGACGTAGGAGAGAAACTGATGCAATCGGGATCACAATCGATTCTCTCCGCGGCGATCATTGCAGACTCGTTGCCGCAGGCGATCGAGTTGGAGAACCGCGCCAAAGCACTGCCCTCCGTCGCCACCGTCAGTTCGATCGTTGATTATTTGACCGAAGACCAGACGCGCAAACTCGAAACGTTACGCCAAATCAAAACGCGGATTGGTGACATCCACGTTCCGGCGCCCGACGACGCGCCAGTGGACATCGACAAACTCGATCGCAGCCTCACGTCACTGCGGCTGGTCCTTGGATTTGTCGCGGGCAAAATCAAAAACGAACCTGCCAATGAAAACCTCGTGGTGGAACTGAACGCATTTCGCGAGGCCGTCGAACACTTGCAACGCGCCATCGGCGACAACACCAACCGCGCCATCACCAGCCTCACGGCGCTGCAGAACGGCTTGCTCAGCGACGTGCGCGAAACTCTCTCGCTGGTTCACAGCCAGGATGCGAGCGGCCCGTTGACACTTGAGGACATCCCTCCTTTTCTGCGCGAGCGCTACGTCAGTCCCTCTGGGAAATTTCTGCTCCAGGTTTATCCTCGCGGTGATGTCTGGGAACGCTCCGTGCAGAAACAATTCGTCCAGGAACTGCGGGCCGTGGCGCCCGACGTGACCGGTTCGCCCATCCAGATTTACGAATACACCTCGATGGTGAAGGAGAGTTTCCAGAAGGCCGGCCTCTATGCCGCGGGCGTGATTGCGCTGATGGTGCTTCTCCATTTCCGCCGGCTTGCCTCCGTGCTTCTCGCGTTCCTGCCAGTGTTGCTCGGCTTCATCTGGATGCTGGGGCTCATGACCGTGTTGAACATCCCGTTCAACCCCGTGAACATCATGTCACTCACGCTCGTGATCGGAATTGGCGTGACCAACAGCATTCACATCCTGAACCGATTCGCCGAACATCCGCATCCCAGTATCATGGCCACCAGCACTGGCAAAGCCGTGCTCGTCTCCGCGCTCAACACGATTGCCGGCTTTGGCAGCCTCCTCGTAGCGAAGCATCAAGGCATTTCGAGCCTCGGAGCGGTGATGGCGATCGGCACCGGCACGTGCATGCTGGCGTCGCTCACCGTCCTGCCGGCGATTCTCCATTTCCTCAACAAGTTCGGCTGGAGCATGACGAAGAAAAAAATTTGTAATGACGGCTAGTCCAGCCGGATCGCGGATGGCAAAAACGTCGCATGTCAAAGTCGATTCCGCCGGGACACGTGGATTCGGGTGATCCCATCGAAGCCTTGAAGCAGGCATTTCATCGAGATGATCCGAGTCTGTTTCAAAACGTTCTCGCGCGTCATCCCGAACTGAAATCGAAGATCAACCAACCGGTGGATGGCTGCGGTTCGCCGCCGATCACACTCGTCCGCGGTCGCGCGATGCTGGACGCGCTGCTTGCAGCCGGTGCTGACATCAACGCGAGGAGTCAATGGTGGGCTGGCGGATTCGGCCTTCTCGATAGCGCCAGACCCGAACTCGCTGCGTATGCCATCGAACGAGGCGCGACGGTGGATGTTCATGCCGCGGCGCGTCTGGGCATGATCGAGAAACTTCGCGAACTCATCGCGTTGAATCCCAAACTGGTTCAAGCGCGCGGCGGCGATGGCCAGACTCCGCTTCACTTCGCCAGCAACGTCGAAGTCGCGAGATTACTGCTCGATCACGGCGCTGACATCGACGCACGCGACGTGGACCACGAATCCACACCGGCGCAATACATGGTGCGCGATCGGCAGGAGATCGCGCGCTTCCTGGTTCAGCGCGGGTGCAAGACCGACATTCTCATGGCCGCGGCGCTTGGCGATACCGCCCTCGTCTCCAAGCATCTCGACGCTGATCCGAACTGCATCCACGTGCGCGTCACCGACGAATATTTTCCGAAGACGAATCACAAGGGCGGCGGAACAATCTATCAGTGGACACTGGGATGGTACGTATCGCCTCACGAAGTGGCGAAGGCATCCCGGCACGAGGACACATTTCAACTCCTCATGAGTCGCAGCCCGGATGACGTGAGGTTGATCGTTGCCTGTTGGTTGAACGACCAGGCCGAGGCGAAATCTCTCGTGAAACAAAATCCGCAACTCGTCGCTGCGCTGCCGGACACCTACCGCCGTCACTCTGCTCGCGCGGCGCGAAACAACAATGTCGCGGCAGTCCGTCTGATGCTGGAAACCGGTTTGCCCGTTGATGCATTGGGTCAACACCGTGCCACGCCGCTGCACTGGGCTGGGTTTCACGGCAACGTCGAGATGACGCGCGACATCCTGCAGCACAATCCTCCGCTGGAATTGCGAGATGCTGATTTCAACGCCACGCCATTGGGCTGGGCCATCCACGGCTCGCTGCATGGCTGGCATCGGCAAACGGGAGATTACGGAGCCACCGCCGAAGCGCTGCTTCAAGCCGGAGCAAAGCTTCCAGA
>DATHEW010000883.1:0-7944 GCA_035318425.1 Candidatus Acidiferrum sp.
AGCGCGGCGGGGGATCGATGTCGAAGTGGACTTTGTTGTAGAGGTCTTCCGGGTTCTGCCATTTGTCCCAATCGGGATTATCGCCGAGCACGGCCATGTACTTGTCCATGAGCTTCTCGTTGCGGTGCAACTCTCGCTCCCACCACATCTCATCCGGCGGACGCTCGGAATCAAATGACTGCTGCTCGTCGTCCATGCGGATAAATTCATCTGAAACAGCGCCGGTGAAAAGCGCATTTCCACGAGATGCACAAATTTTGCGCACGAGTAGATTGAGGCCGAGGAGGGAATTTGAAGGAGGAAAGGAAATCGCGGGGCGGGTTCTGGCGCCGTTTTTCGAAAACGACATGGACGATCATTGCCGTGCTCGCATTGCTGGCCATCGGCTTGCGGCTCGCGATGCCGGGACTCGTGAAGCGCTACGTGAATCAAACGTTGCAGAAACTGCCGGGCTACGGTGGCAGCATCGGCGATGTGGACATCCATCTCTGGCGCGGCGCTTACACGATCCACGACGTCAATGTGGTGAAGCAGACGAACAGTGTGCCGGTGCCATTCCTCGCGGCGCAACAGGTGGACTTCTCCGTGCAGTGGAAGGAGATCCGCAATCGCGCGCTCGTCGGCGAAGTGGTGGTGGATCGCGCGCAGCTCAATTTCGCCAAAGGGAAATCAAAGAACGAAGACCAGACGAGCATCGACAAGAGCTGGACTGAAGTGGTGGGGGATTTGTTTCCCTTCAAGATCAACCGCTTCGAGCTCCGCGACAGCGAAGTGTGGTTCCACGATTTCGGGACGAAGCCGAAGGTGGAATTGTTCGTCACCAACTGCCACATCGTTTGCTCGAACATCACGAACAGCCGCAACTCGACCAACGAATTGCCCACGCCATTCCGGCTCACGGGGACTGTACTCGGCGGCGGCAACGTGGCGGTAAGTGGACGGCTGAATCCATTCAGCGAGTCGCCGCGATTCGACGTGGACGCCAAGCTGGAAAACACCGATCTCACGGCGTTGAATGACTTCTTCAAGGCTTACGCCAATGTCGATATCGAGCGCGGCACGTTGCAGTTCTATACCGAGATGGCGGCGGCGAATGGCAGGTTCAAAGGCTACGTGAAACCGCTGCTACAAGACCTCGATATCGTGGATCTCAAGGACGCGAGGAACCCACTGAAGTTGTTTTGGGAATCATTCGTTGCCGGCGTCGTGAAGGTTTTCAAGAACCAGAACAAGGACCAGTTCGGCACCAAAGTTCCGCTCGAAGGCGCGATTGAAAATCCGAACGCCGACATTCTGTCGGCGATCGGAAACGTCCTGCGCAACGCATTCGTGAAGGCGCTCTCGCCGCGAGTGGAAGGCGAGGTGGGCATCAACAGCGTGAAGCCATCCTCAGACCGGCCTCCGGTGGAACGTGACACGAGGAAGGATGAGAAGTAACGCAACAGGGCGGGCGCGATCTTGTGGACCGCACCGACGGGAGCGCAGCGACGAACGTGCTCCCAGCGTCTCGCCGGTTCAGGAAGTCCGCTAAACCAGCGGCACCTGACCTTCCTTAAGTTCAACCCGGCAAGATGCCGGGCGCACGTTTCAAAAAACATTTGCCGCTGGTGAATCGCTGCTGCTACTGCACGTCAGAGCAAGGAACTCAAACGATTATGCTTTCACGACGCACATTCAGTAAACGCACCGCGTACTTCACCTTCGGTCTCGCCGCAGCTCCTTTGGTTCGGCGCGTGCGTGCGGCAGCAAGCCCGGGCAACAAAATTCTCGTCGGCGTACTCGGTCTCGGGCGCGGTGGCGATCACGTTCGGGCGCTGCAACAGATCGAGAACGTCGAGGTCGCCTACATCTGCGATGTTGATGACAACCGCGCCGCGAACGCAGCGAAGCTTTTCGCCAAGGCACCACGGCAGCCGAAGACCGCGAAGGATTTCCGTCGCATCCTCGATGACAAAACCATCGACGCGATCACCATCGCGACACCGAACCATTGGCACGCGCCTGCCGCCATCCTCGCGTGCGCCGCCGGCAAACATGTCTATGTCGAGAAGCCCGGCTCGCACAATGCGCGCGAAGGCGAGTTGTTGGTGGAAGCGGCACGCAAACACAATCGCGTCGTCCAAATGGGCAACCAACGCCGCAGTTGGCCGGGCGTGATCGAAGCCGTGGAGAAACTGCGGGCGGGAGCGATAGGGAAAGTTTTCTCGGCGCGCTGTTGGTACAACAATACGCGAGCTTCGATCGGTCGCGGCCAACCAGTGCCCGTTCCCGCCACGCTCGATTATTCCATGTGGCAAGGTCCGGCGCCCGAGCGGCCCTACGTCAGCAATCTCATTCCGTACAACTGGCATTGGCGCTGGCATTGGGGCGGCGGCGAACTCGCGAACAATGGCATTCACGCACTCGACGTGGCGCGCTGGGGACTCGGCGCGGAAGTGCCATCCCGCGTCACGTGTAACGGTGGCCGTTATCATTTCGATGACGACCAGGAAACCCCGGACACGACGTTTGCAAGTTATCACTTCGGCGATCGCGCGATCCTTTGGGACAACAGCAGTTGCAACCCACGCGGCAGCGACAAGCTCCCGTTCGTGGAGTGGTACGGTGAGAACGGCACGCTCGCGCAGATCGGCAACGGCTACAAAATTTATGACCCGAAAGGCAAAGTCCTCGGCGAAGGCACCGGCCCAGCCGGAGACAAAAGTCATTTCGAGAATTTCCTGAACGCCATTCGCGGCGAAGCGAAGCTGACCTCCGAGATCGCCGTGGGCCAGACCAGCACCCTGCTCTGCCATCTCGGCAACATCGCGTATCGGACCGGTCACACGATCCACGTCGATCCGCAGTCGCGGAAGATCGTGAATGACAAAGACGCGGAGAAACTCTGGGGACGCGAGTATCGCAAGGGTTGGGAGCCACGGGTCTAGCTGCATTTTACTCATCCTGTGCTACGATAAAAGCGAACAAGGGGGAAAGGGTCATGATGAAAGTATTATGGATAGCACTACTTGCCGCAGGCGTTCTGGTTGGCTGCGATAAGGACAAACAAATTATCGAGTCGAACAAGGACGCGCTTCAGAAGTCCATCGACGAGCAAAAGGACGCGGTGGGCGCCGCGGCGAAGGACGCGAAGAAACAAGCGGAAGCGACCAAGGACGCCACTCAGGCGCAACTCGATGCCGAGAAAAAGAAACTCGAAGCGCAGGCTGAGGCGGACAAAGCCAAGGTAGACGCGCAGAAAAAGTAATCTCGGATACTCGATGCGGCACAGGATTTTATACCTGTGCCGCTTTCTTGTCACTTCACCGCCGCCGCCTTCTGCATCTCCGTCGCGAAATCTTGCACAGGCCATTCGTTGCCGACGAAGATTTTCTGCAATCGACCGCGCGTATCGAAGACGGCGGTGCGCAGGTTGTGATTGATGCTGTTGTCCTGTTTCCAAAATTGCAGGCCGACTTGTTCCGTCAACCCGTCCAGGTTCCAGTAATCACCCACCACGAACTGCCAATGGTTGGAGTCGGGCTTGTAGCTTTTGGAGTACGCGGCCAGCGTCTTCGGCCTGTCGAACTCGGGATCGATCGACACGGACAGCAACGCCCAGTTCGTCGGTCCGCCCGCCGCGAGCAACTTCTGCTGCGCACCGGCGAAGTTATTGTTCATGCGAGGGCAATACGTCGGGAACGGACAGCGCGTGAAAACAAAGGTCACGCCCAGCGCGCGTCCGCGGAACTGCGCGAAGCTGATCGCCTCGCCCCAATGGTTGGTGAACTTGTAGTCCGGCACCTGGTCTCCGATTTCGAGCGGTTCGACGATCGGCGACTTGCGGAATTTCATCGGCCCTTCGTTCGTGGTGTTGATCGTAATGTTCGCCGGATGCGAGTTCGTGTTCTGCGGCGCGATCTTCCGCACACGTTCGATCCAGCCGTCGTTGGACGTGACGACCATGTCGAACCCCACTGAGTCGCCGGGCTTCAGTCCGCTCATGTCGGAAGGAGTCTTCACCGTGAAGTCCATCGTCATCGCCGCCATGTAATCAGGAATTTCTTCGTGCGCGATCTCGGCGGACTTGCCGTTGTCCATGATCTTTTTGATCACACCTTTGACCTGATAAACGGTGCGGTTCGTATCGGTCGCGGACGAAGAAGCGGGACTGGAATTATCTTTGCAGCCGCACAATACGGCTGTGGCGACAATCACAACTGAAGTGGCAATGGACTTCCAACACATGCGCAAACGAATGCCGCTTCGGGAGCCGTAACGCAACCTCAACCACACATCACGGTGCGTTCTGTTGTCACCGCGAACGCCCGCCGTTACATTCCGCCGCGATGAGCCGCCCGGTGAAATGTCCGTCATGCAGGAAAACAGGTGATTGGTTTGCCACACCGTTCGGTCCTTTCTGTTCCAAGCGCTGCAAGCTCGTCGATCTCGGCAAGTGGTTCAGCGAAGAACACAAGGTTTCCGAACCGCTGCGACCGGAACATTTCAAGGGCTACGAGGAACTGCCGCCGGGCCAGCAACTGGACAAGCCGGAGTCGGAATAAGGTTATTTGCGCCGGTGAATATCACCGGACCCATCAAGCCTTTTCTGCCTTCTTGGTGCCTTCGTGGTTTCACTTCTCCGTCTTCCTGAAAACGATGATGTGCTGCCACGGCAACACACGGATAGTCTGGTCGAACTTCAGTGGATGCGGCGTCATCTCTTTCTTCACCTGCGCTTCGCTCATCTTGTGAACGCGCTTGATCGGCACGCTCTCATCTTCGGCCCGATACTCCACAAACACCATGCGCCCACCAGGCTTCAAGGCACGGCACATTGACTCGACCATCTCGAACGGAAAGTCGAACTCGTGATACACATCCACCATCAGGATCGTGTCGATGCCCGCGGCCGGCAGCTTCGGGTCCTGCACCGTGCCGAGCACCGGCACGACATTCGTGATCCCCTGCCCGGCCAGCTTGTTGGTCAGCACGTCCAGCATCTCCTGCTGAATCTCGACGGCGAAAACTTTGCCACCCGGCGTGATGCGCGTCGCTATCCGCCGCGTGAAGTAACCGGTGCCCGCGCCGATGTCCGCGACCATTTCGCCAGGCTTGAACTTCAGCGACTCGACGAGCAGCGCCGTGTTTTCTTCGCGATCGCGTTCGGGCCGTTCGAGCCAGTCCGCCGCCTGATGTCCCATGACATGCGCGATCTCGCGGCCCATGTAAAACTTCCCGATGCCATCGCGGTCATGCTCACGGCGGACTTCGTAGCGATTCGTTTCCGCGCCCCATGCGAGCGCGGTGGCAAAGACCAATAGCAGTTGAACAACAGGTTTCATTTCAGCGGAATCTCCAGCGGTTTCACGCGCGCTTCATACTCGGTCAACTTGTCGGCCACGATACCGCGCTTGATCAACTCCTGTTCGGAGATCGCGCCCATGTCGTGCGTGTCTTCAATCCATTTCTCCAGCCCCGCGCGATGTTCGTTCAGCGCCGTCAGATGTTTCGGGTCAGTGGCGAGGTTGCGGACCTCGTGCGGGTCCGCGTTCACGTCGTAGAATTCCTCGGCCGGCTTGCTGGGTTGGAAGAACAGCTTCTGCGTCGCGTTCAGCTTTCCATCGAGGTTCATCTGTCGCCAGACCCGCATCGTCGGCATCTCTTCCATGTAATCGATGCGCTGCGCGTACGGCAGCTCGGGACGGAAGTTGCGAATGTAATGAAAATCCTTTGAGCGCACTGAGCGAATGCGGTCCAGCGCTTCATCCATTCGATCGCGCGCAGCGAAAACATACTTACGCTCGGTGGCGCGCTTCGCACCGAGGAACACCTGGCCGTGCATGTTGGTGGGCACCGGCGCGCCGGCGAGAGCGAGCATCGTGGGCGCAAAGTCGATGAAGCTCACCAGATCCTCGCGCACGGTTCCCGGCTTGATCTGCCCCGGCCAGCGCACGAGCAACGGCACGTGTGCGCCGCTATCATAAATCCATCGCTTGCTTCGCGGCAAACCGCGCCCGTGATCGCCGAAGAACACCACGATCGTGTTCGTCGCAAGACCCTTCTCGTCCAACTCACGCAGGATGTCGCCCACCTGATAATCCAGCGCGGTGGCCACGTTGTAATAGTTCGCGAGATCGCGCCGCGTATCGGGCGTGTCTGGATGATACGGCGGCAACACCATCTTCGAGGGATCACGGAACTCATTCGGTTTCAGGCGAGCGAGATTCCTCTCCGTCTGCGCTCGCGTCGCACGGAGCTGGCTCTCGTGCGTCACGTTGAGATTCACGTAGGCGAAGAACGGCTGGCGCGGCGTGTTACTGCGCCAATTGGCCGTCGAGTCGAAGGCATCCTTCGAAATCTTGAAATTGAAATCTGTCTTTCCCGGCCACGCCACGAAGTAACCCAATTCACGCAGATGGCTCGTGAAGGTGCGCGGCGGGTTCAACAGCTCCGAGCGCATGTGATGCGATCCCATACTCGTCGGATACATGCCCGTGATCAGCCCCGAACGCGCCGGAGCACAAACCGGCGCATGCGTGAACGCGCGTGTGAACCGCGCTCCTTCGCGGGCGAAGCGATCGAGGTTTGGCGTAATGGAATTCGTGTCGCCATAGCAACCGAGCTCTGGCCCGAGATCATCGCCGACGATCCAAATGATGTTCGGATGCGCAGCGGCTGCATCGTCCGCACCAGGAAGCGTCGCCGTCGCGAAGACAAACGCGAGCAGGGCAATGATGACGAAGGGCTTGCGCATGGGGCGAGCATTCCAGACAGAGACGCGCTCGCAAATTAAAACTTGAACCCTGCGAAATCGCGGGCGAACGATGCCTCAGCTTTTGGAGGACATCCTTATGGACGAGGCAAATACCGGCGCTCCGGCGGAGCAAATCATCTGGTCGGGAAGTTCATCGCAAGTTCGGAACCTTCACATCTATCTCCTCTGCCTGCTCGTCGCGGGCGGCGTGATCGCGCTGAGTTATTTCCAACAGCAACCTCTCATCGCGATTGGCGCGGCGGTGCCGTTTCTTTATGCGGCGTGGCGCTGGTTCGTTCTCCGTTCGCGCCATTACGAGCTCACCACGCAGCGAGTTCGCGTGCGTCAGGGCATCATGTCCAAGTGCACCGACGAACTTGAACTCTACCGGGTAAAGGACGTGACGGTGTTCGAACCGTTCTGGCAACGGCTCTTCGGTCTCGGCAACATCATCGTCACCACGCACGACGCCAGCACGCCCAACCTGACGATGGAAGCCTTGCCCGGCGCTTCGCAAACTCGTGAAGCGCTGCGCAACGCGATCGAAGATTGCCGCGACCGCAAGCGGGTCAGGATCGCGGAACTGGAGTGACGTTATTCGCGGCGTCTTCCCCTGCCGGACATGTGCCCTGCTCCGTCAGAGGTCGCGGAATTCTCGTGAACGGGACACTGCAACAAAGGCGCGGGCTCTGCCGGAACATCTGCTCCCGGCAGGAGCAGTTTGTAACTGGCATTGGCCGGCGTGAACGTGCTCCAGTCTGCTGTTTTCTCAGTACCCTTGTCCGTCGGGCAAAAGAGGATTTTCGGGTTCGAGAGCTCGTTGGACATGCTAAGGAAATCCGGCGGAAACTTGTTTCCATGTACGTTCGCGTAGGTGCGTGCGGCGAGCGCGACTTGCTTGAGGTTGTTCATACACTGAACTTGTTGAGCGCGCGCTTTCGCTTTAGCCAAGGCGGGCAGCATCGTTGCCGGCAGCAACAGAACTCCAAGGACGAGACTGACATACCCCAGGATCAGACCAGCCTTCGCCATGCCTTTCCCACCGAACTCGCCCGGTGATTTCTTGGCGCGATTGAGCGCGATGTGACCGGTAATAATCGCCGGGATTCCCGTGAAGAGCGAACACGGGACAATCGCGAGGATGCCGAGCACGAGGCTCGTGATGCTCAGTCCGGTTTTGGCCGGCGGCAGAGAAGGCGGTTGATCAT
>DATHEW010000884.1:0-9423 GCA_035318425.1 Candidatus Acidiferrum sp.
GTGAGCGTGATTTTCATGGCTTTCAGCGAACACGGGCATGATAGCGAAGGCTGCGTAGTTTGTCAGCATCGCGAATGAAGGCCGGCGCGACAAAACTGATTCTGCGGTTGAATGCCGTTTTTGCCCCAATGCGCATTTACCTGTTGCGGCCGGACTGATATTCCTTTTGCCAGCAACCTTGCGTATGAAAACGATTGTCATTGTCGCCGCCGTCATCAATGGGTTCACCGTCGCCGCTGCCGACTTCACGCTGCACTCGTTCAAGAAACAGCATCTCGAAAAATATTACTGGTCCGAGGGGGCCATGCTCGGCGACCTGAACAAGGATGGAAAGGCCGACGCCGTTTATGGCCCGTATTGGTGGGAGGGACCGGCCTTCACCAAACGCCACGAGATCTATGCACCGAAGCGCGTGACCAAGACGAAGAAGGATGGCAAGGACGTGGAGTTTCCGGGCTACGAAGGCAACTTCGGCAGCAAGAACGGCTACTCGACAGACAATTTTTTCGCCTTCATCCACGACTTCAACGGCGACGGCTGGAGCGACGTGCTGACTTACGGTCTGCCCAACACGCCCGCGTATCTCTACGTTAATCCCCAGGGCAACGAGCGGCACTGGGAGCGGTTCACCGTGCTGGACCACGTCGATAATGAGTCACCGACGTTCGCGGACATCACGGGCGACGGGAAACCGGAGATCGTTTGTTGTTACAAGGGCAATTTCGGCTATGCCACGCCGGATTGGAGCAACCCGACGGCGAAGTGGACTTTCCATTCCATCACACCCCAGGGCAATTGGGTGCAGTACACTCATGGCTTGGGCGTGGGCGATATCAACAGCGACGGGCGGCTGGACGTTATTTTCAAGGATGGCTGGTTCGAGCAGCCGTCGTCGCTCAGCGCCGATCCGGTTTGGAAACTTCACAAGGTCAACTTTGCCCCGGCGGGCGCGCAAATGTTTGCCTACGATGTCAGCGGCGACGGGCGCGCGGACATCATCACCGCGCTCGCCGCGCACGGCTACGGACTCGCGTGGCACGAGCAACTCGCCGAGACGGATGCCGACGGCTCACCGAAGTGGCTCTCGCACGTGTTCATGCACAAGGAGCCAAAAGAAAATCGCTATGGCGTTCGCTTTCCGGAACTGCACGCCGTGGAACTATTCGACGTGGATGGCGATGGGCTGAAGGACATCATCACGGGCAACTGTTACTGGGCGCATGGCCCCGCGGTCGCGCCCGGTGCGGGCGAGGAAGGCGTGCTGTATTGGTTCAAGCTCGTGCGTAACGCGGACAAGTCGGTGGACTGGGTGCCGCACTTGATTGACGACAACTCTGGCGTGGGACGGCAAATCGGGCTCGGCGACGCGAACGGCGATGGCAAGCAGGACTTCATCATCGGGAATAAATTGGGCGCGTTTGTCTTCACGCACGAGTCGAAGAAGGTCTCGAAGGAAGCATGGGAACAGGCGCAGCCGACCGTGAAGTTTCCTTCCAGCGGCGACCAGCGTCTTGAAGCGATGAATGTAATCGTTCACACGACGCGGCCCAACGGCACGCCGGCCGTGGTCAAACCCGGAGCCAAACCTGCCACGCGCTGAACGTGTGGTTGTGACGAATCAACGATACGAAAACTGCCTGCCGCCAAAACGACCATGAACTCGGTGATGTTGGGAATGAAGAAAAGGTGATCCGGCGTTGCCACTCGCAACGGAGGACGTCCGTCCGCAAGTTGAATATCAAATGGCTTAAACGGCGCGGTATCCCGCATTTCCCGCAAGGTTTTGAGGCTCATGACTCGTTCAAGCTGCCGGTGCTCGCACGGCGTCAACTTTACCGAAGTCATTGCCGAATCACTGATGCACCATTCTCCTGCGTGTAATATCGATACCGATTCACGCGGTAAACCCAGGCCAGCACTTCTGCCACGGCGGCGTAGAGCTGCGCTGGAATCTCGCCGCCCACTTTGCCGTATTTGAACATGAGACGGGCCAGCGGTTTGTTTTCCATGATCGGAATTTGATGCTTCTCGGCCATTTCGCGGATGCGTTGCGCGTTCAGGCGAATCCCTTTGGCCACGATCTTGGGCGCTTTCATCGTCTTGCGATCGTAGCGCAATGCGATCGCGATGTGCGTCGGGTTCACCAGCACGACATCGGCATTCGGAACCTCCGCGAGCATCTTGCGCTGGCTCGTGGCGCGGCGACGGCGGCGTGCGGCCTTGATCTGCGGATTGCCCTCGCTGCTCTTCATTTCCTCCTTCACCTCTTGCTTCGTCATCATGAGGTCGCGCTGCATGCGCCACCATTGATAGCCATAATCGAGCGACGCGAGCACACCGAGCACGAGCACGATGCGCAGGGAGATCTTCCAACCGGCGCCAGCCATGAAATCAGCGATGCGATCGAGGCTGACGGCATTGGAGAAGATGGGATCGTTCAACACCGCACGAATCTGCGACCACGAAAGCAGGAAGATGAATGTGAGTTTGCACGCGGCCATCGCGGTCGGAATGGCAGACTTGCCCGAGAACACGCGGCGAAATCCTGCCATCGGATCGATCTTCTCCCAATGAAAGCCGACGGCTTCGGGCGCCGTGTTGAAACGATTTTGAATCCCCCCAGCGAGCAGTCCGGCGAGAACAACCGTAATGACGATCGGTCCGACGCACTTCGCGAACCAGAGCGCGCCCGTGACACCGTAGCCGGAGAGTTCGCTCGCGCTGATGGGAATATCGTGGAGATGCCCGAGCGTGCCGGTGAATACGCCGGCCAATTGTTGCCACATGCTGCTGCCGGTAAAGAACAACGCGCAAAGCCCGCCGAGCAGCACGAACGCCGTTTGCACTTCCGGGCTGCGCGCGATCTGGCCTTTCTTGAGCGCGTCTTCGAGCTTCCGCTGTGATGGTTGCTCTGTCTTTTCTCCGGCTTGCTCGCTCATCGGTTCACACCGCTCCCATCCATTGCGCAACGCGCAACAAATCTTCCGGCATGCGCCGCAACGAATTGATCATGTGCTCCGCGATCAACGGCAGCGTGAGCGCGAACACTGTGAGGCCCGCCGTGATGCGCAGCGCAAAGCTCTCGGAAAAGACATTCATTTGCGGCACGGCGCGGCCGAGCACTGAGAAAACGAGCGTCACGATGAATGACACTGCCATGATCGGCGCCGCCATCTGCACTGCGACGACGAACATGTTCGCCGTCTGCTTCACCATGTGTTCCAGCACTATTTCCTTCATGTGCATCCCCCCGACCGGCAGCACGGAATAGCTCTTCACGAAGCCGGCGATGAGCCAGTGATGGAGATCGAGCGCGAACATCAGCACGGTCGCGAGCAGAAACAGGATCATGCCTGGCGCTTGCGTCGGCGCGGTGCTGATTGGGTTCAACACCGAGCTCATATTCAACCCGATCTCACTGCTGATGAGTTGCCCCGCGACTTCGAACGCTCCGAAGACCAGCCGCGTGGTGAAGCCAAGCGTGAGACCAATCACCGCTTCCGCGATGAGCCTTCCAGTGGCGCTGAAGAAGCCGGGCAGCGCGGGCGATGGCGGCAATCCTGATCCGACGAGAAGCCCCAGCATCGCAGCGAGAAGGACGCGCACCGTGACCGGCACGCTCGCCGCCGAGAAAACCGGCAGTACGAGGAGAAACGCGCTCGCCCGCACGAAGGCGAACATCCAGTTCTGGAGATCGAGCTCCATAACGTCACTGCGCCATCTGCGGAATTTTTTCGAACACGCTCGCGGTAAACTCCACCATCGAGCGCACCAGCCACGGCATCAGAATCAGCAGCATGGCTACGACGCCCAGCGCCTTCGGCACGAACGTGAGCGTCTGTTCATGAATCGTAGTGACAGCCTGGAACAAGCTGACGAGCAACCCGATCACCATCGCGACAGCGAGGAATGGAATCGCCAGCGACACGCATTGCATCACCAGCGTCTTGAGAAGTTCGACAGAGAATTCAGGAGTCATAAGTCACATTCCAAAGCTGCGAATCAATGACTGCACAACGAGGCTCCAGCCATCCACCAGCACGAAAAGAAGAATCTTCAGCGGCATGGAAATCGTCATCGGCGGCATCATCATCATGCCCATGCTCATCAGCACGGTAGCAACGACAAGATCGATGAGGATGAATGGCACGAAGAGCAGGAAGCCCATCTGAAACGCGGTGCGCAACTCGCTGATGATGAACCCGGGAATCACGACCTTGAGCGGCAATTGATCCGGAGACGTGGGCTGAATTTTTGCGAGGCTCGCGAACAACTCGACGTCTTTCGCGCGTGCCTGTTTCAGCATGAACGTGCGCAGATGACCGGCGGCCTGGTCGAGCGCGTCCTTGCTGGTGATTTGCTTGGCTTCATACGGCGCAATGGCGTCGCGCTGAATGTTCGCCCAGACGGGCTCCATGATGAAATAGGTCATGAAGAGCGCGAGCCCGATGATGATCTGGTTCGCCGGCGTGCCTTGCAGCGAAAGCGCGGTGCGCACAAATGACAGCACGATCACGATGCGCGTGAAACAGGTGACGAGCAGGATGATGGAAGGCGCAAGCGTGAGCAGCGTGATGGCGAAGAGAACCTTGATCCCGACATCCACGTCCTGCGGCTGGCCGGCTGCGGTGTTGCCCATCGAGATGTTGAGCGGGCCCACTTGCGCCGCAAAGTTGGTCAGCGATTGAGCCTCGGACGAAGCCGCCGTCAGAAAAATCAGCAGCGCCGCGATGAACAGCCAGCAACGAGTTGGAAGGCGTGAAATCATTTTCGGCCCAGCACGCTTTGCAGCACTTGCGCGAATGACGTTGTTCCGTTTGGTGTGGCGACGGCGTCGCTCACAGCGTCGGCCACCGCGGCTTCAGGTAATGCGCTGATCAACGCGATGCCAGAGGGCGAAGCGCCAACGAGGAAGCGCTGTTGATTGTAGCCCACGACATAGAGCGCCTGGCGCGGACCGAGCGAGCGTGCCTCGAAGATGTTGAGTTTGCTGTGATTGCGTACGCGAGAGACGCGTTGCCAATTCTTAAAAAGCCAAACGCCACCGAAGAACAACGCGAGCACGAACGCGAGTCCGGCCATCATTCGGACGAACGACCCACCGACGCCTGGGAGCGGAGTGGCGGTAACCGCGATGCTGTTCGTCGCGGCAGTAAGGTCGAGGGAAGAGAGGGCGACGATTGCCGCGACGAGTTGCAGCCGGCACGATGCTGTGACAGCAGCACTCATTTCGCGCTGCCGTTAATGAGTTCGATGATCTTGATGCCGAAACGGTCATCCACTACGACGACCTGGCCGCGGGCGACGAGCTTGCGGTTCACGAGCAGATCGACCGGCGTATCGGCAATTTTTTCCAGTTGCACGACCGATCCTGCCTTGAGCTGGAGGACGTCGCGCATGGGCATCTGACAGGTGCCGAGTTCCACGGAAAGGTTCACCGGCACGTCGAGCAACACGTCCAGGTTGGGGTTTTGCGGGTTCATCTGAGATTCAATTCGTCAATGGTTGCGTCAGTTCCACTGCCCACTTAGCGCCACGCGTGCCAAGACGTCCGGAGTATTTTGGCGTTGAGGAAACATTCACCTGCACCGTATCGGTGACGTGCGGATCGAGCATCAGCACATCGCCGGGCTGTAACGACACCAGTTCGCGCGCGGTGAGTTGCAAGCCGCTCCATTCCGCGGCGACGCGCACCGGCACATCGTCCAACTCGCGGTTCCAGCACGTGGCGATGACAGGTTTGGCTGTCGCGCTTTGCTTCTCCGCGATACTCAGCGCCGTGAGCTGTTTCACGATTGGCTCGAGCGTGTAATGCGGAAACGCGAGTTGCATCTGCTCCACGCAATCACCCACACCGACTTCGATCGCGATGCAGACCATCACCGTGTCATGCGGCGCGGTTTGAAGAAATTTTCCATTGCTCTCATGCCCCAGCAGCGTCGGCCGCAAGTCCTCGAAGGGCCGCCAGTAATGGCACCACTCGTTGAGCACGATCGTCACAGCCTGGTCGAGCAGCGCCGCTTCGATCTCGGTGAGATCACGATTGGTCGGCTGCGATGTCGCGGTGCCACCGAGCAAGCGATCCACGATCGTCAATCCGAGACGCGGCGGAATATCGAGAAGACAAATCCCTTTGAGCGGCTCGGCTTTGAAGAGCGCCACATGTGCGGGCGTGCTGAGATTCTCGGTGAAATTCTGGTAGCAAACGGTTTGCAGTTTCGACATCTGCAACGTCACTTCGAGCCGCAAATACATCGAGAGCCGCGCCGCGAGCGAACGCACGAACTCTTCGTGAAGCTGCTTCAGTTTGCGCAACTCCGTCGGCGCGAGGAAAGTCGGCTGCCGGAAATCATACGGCCGAATGTCGGCGGATTTATGGTGCGTCTTGCGGCCTTGCGGTCCCACCACGACGGTCGTGTCTTCTGGCTCGGGGAGCACCACGTCGGCACTGGCGCTGTCGTTGGGAGCGGCTGTGTCCATGATTTACTGGATGGCGAACTCGGTGATGTAAATCTCCTGCACCGCGTTCGCGCCGAGAATGTTGTTGAAGCTCACGAGCAATTCGCTGCGGACGAGATTGCGCGCGCCGGGCTTTTCCAGATCGTTGATCGTCTTTGTCGCCAAAAGTGTGCAAGCCGTATCGCGCAGCTTCGCCTCGTTCTTCTCCATTTTGGTTCTGAAGTCCGCGCTGTTGCCGGCCATCGTCACACTCGTGAGCAGATAACGAGAACCCATCGTGCCGGACACGTTCACCAGCAGCTTCGTCATCGTTACCGTTTCCTTGGCCGCGCCTTTGTCTTTGGTTTCGCCGTGACCGCCTTCGGTCGCGGCAGCTTCGTGACCGGAGTCAGCGTGATCGGATGCCGCGGGCGCGACACCGAGAGATTTCTGCAGCCTGGGCACGAGGACGAACGTCGTCATCGTCCAGGCCAGCGCCGGCATGAGGACGACCGTGATGATGAGCGGCAGGAATGCCTTGAACCCGCCGCCGCCCGCCGAGGCAGCCGCGCCGTTTGCGACTTCGGAAGACTCTTCCAATGCAATGTTGGTGCGGTTGGACATGATGATTAACGCTTGAGGTTCACGAGTTCCTGCAACATCTCGTCACTCGTCGTGATGATGCGCGAGCAAGCCTGGAATGCGCGCTGCGTTGTGATGAGCGTCGCGAATTCGTTGGCGAGATCGACGTTGGAAAGTTCCAGCGCGCCGGCTTCCACGCGGCCAAGGCCGAGCGTTCCGGGCACGTCGGGATTCGCCAGCGCACCGGCGGCGGCGAGGCCCGAGTAAAGATTGTTTCCCTCTTTCACCAGCGCCTGTGGGTCGGTGAAATTCTGCAGCAGGATCTGGCCGCGAATGAATTCCGTTCCGTCGCTCAAGCGGACGTTCACCCGTCCTTGCTGGTCGAAGCTGTATGACGCCACGGTCGCTCCCGGCGCCGCCGTGCTCGGAGCACCGGTCGCATTGATCTGAATGTCCCCGCGTGCGCTCAATGCGCTATCAGAGAATCCCTGCACGCGCAGTCCCGCGTTCGTGACGATGTAACCGTTCGAGTCGATGCGGAAATCGCCGGCTCGTGTCGCATAGGTCGCACCGTTCACCGCGTCGCGCACCGTGAAAAATCCCTGGCCGGAAACGGCCAGATCAGTCGGCAATCCCGTGCGGGTGATCGAACCCTGGTTAAAACTGTTCTCGATCGCGGTCGTCATCACACCCGTGCCGACCTGCAATGAAGTCGTTGCGCTCGTGGAGCCGCTGCCCGCCGCGGAGGTGCGCAGCGTCTGGCTGAACGCGTCGGCGAATTCCACGCGCGATGACTTGTACGCGGTGGTGTTGACGTTGGAGATGTTGTTGCCAATGACATCCATCTGTCCCTGGAACTGCTGGATGCCGCTAACGCCTGAATTGAGTGATCGAAGCATAATCTGATTACGGTGTGCTCGTGAGAGGAGCGGTTGAAGCTGTTTGAGGTTGAACCAACGACACGGACAGCAAATTCGCCATGTCGTAAGCCTGATCGTTCACGACGATCTTCGGCGTCCCTGCCTCGATGTCCACGGCGCTGACCACGCCACGAACTGTATCTTCCGAACCAAGCTGCAAAATCACTTCGCGACCGAGCAACGAATTTGCCTGCACGAAATCCTGCTGCATCCGCAGCGCGGCAATGTCCGACTGCATCACCTTCGTTTGCTCCAGCGAGCTGAACTGCGCCATCTGCGCAATGAACTCGGTGTCCTTTTGCGGATTCATCGGGTCCTGCGCGGCAAGCTGCGCCACGAGCAGTTTCAAGAAATCGTTCTGGCCCAGCACCTTCATCGGAAGGCGTGCCTGCGTTTCTTCGCTGGACATGCCGGCGGAGTTCGCGACGGAGTTGATTGCGGAAGTTGACATAATTCAGGCCCACGTTTCGAAGCCTCGCGCTCGATTGCGCGTGATGACTTCAGCGGTGGAAATCGATTTGCTCGTTGACGGGTAAGTGAACGTCCCGGGCTCACTCGGCGCAGTGAAACCACGGCGCTGTGAATCCGAAAACTGCGCGCCGTTTTGAAAGTGTGAATCATCCGAGCGGCTCAATCGCACTCCCTGGTCGGCGAGCTTGCGTTGCAATTCATCCCAGTGCTGTTCCAGTCCGGCGCGATCACCTTGCGCGAAATGGAGTTGAGCGCTCATCGCGCCATCCCGCATCTCAATGCGCAGCACGAGTTGAGTGCTGGCATCAGGTTTAATGGTAATGGACGCGGAGTCGTTTCCGTTGAATCGCACACGCGCCACGCCATCCATGATGGCGCGGGCAACCCGATCCACGGCAGATGAATCCGAAAGGGGAGCGGCCTGTTCCTTGGCGATGGTGCCGCCGCTGCTGGCAGTGGCTGTGAAAGCGGGAGCAGCAATCACTGGTTCTGGCTGTGCATCACGCTGATCATCGACCTTCTCGATCGAACGGACGCGCGCTGCCGGAATTTCCGGCAAACTCTCCAGCCCCGGCAGTTTTTTCACTGCGAGCTCGGCAGATTTGTCCATTTCGATCGTGTCCTTCATCGGCAACATCTCCTCAGCACCGGCGGTGCCATCATTCGCTGGCGGGACGTCCCGCAGCGCGGAAGAGATGAGGTCGGACTTCGGCGGGCGTTCGTCCGCGTGAAGCAGAGGTGTCGATGAATCCAGCTGAATCAACTCCGTCCCATCACCCGGCAAAGTGTTTTCAGTGGCGTCGGTGTCCTTGTGAATGATCTCGCGCGATGCTTCTGGTTTTGGAGGAACAGTTATCCCGCCTTCCGCGTCCGGTGCGTTGCCTGATGCTTCAGGAGAAATTGAAAGCGCTGGTGCATCACTCCCCTTTGCCGTCGTCTCCAAAACGGGCGCTGCCATGAGTGCGGGCAATGCGACCGAAACAAAGTTTGGCTGCTGAGCAATCGCGAATTG
>DATHEW010000885.1:0-3246 GCA_035318425.1 Candidatus Acidiferrum sp.
CCGCGTGGCCCGTCATGCCACTGCCAACGATCAAATATTTGTAGTGTTGCACGAGCTAGCTTCCGTCTTGCGTTCACATATTCCGGTGGTCACAGCGACTTTAAATATTCAACGAACCCAGCTTTCTCGGTTGAGTTTAAACCCAACGTGAAGTGCGTGTCGTAATGTTCAACGTTCGCTGCGAGATCAGCAAAGCGTCCGTCACGATAAAACGATTCATTATCCGAATCCCTCCATTACTTACCGAGACCGGCTGGCAACCGAGGGTGTGACAATGCGGGGGTGCTGGCTGAAGTTTTCGCGTCGCGTGCTTGGGTATTTTGGGAACGAGAGTGAAATTCGACCGCACTTGGCCCGCGTCCATCAATGTGAGCAGCTCACGATGACGCCTGAAGCGCGTTGACGATGAGATTTGCTGACTGTTTCTTTGGCTCAGTTCTCACGGGCCTTCAGCGGCAGCCTCCTAGTCGAATGGCAACGCCCCTGCTTAGTGAAGCCGAACAACCATTGGAGACGACCATGCAAAGCAAAATGAAAGCGACTCAGCCGTTGCCGGTGCGTTTCAGTCACTCACCTTGTGTGAAACTCACGCTTTCGACGCGTCCGGCGGCGTCGGCCCGTCTCGTCCCCGTTCGGGTGCTGCGTTTGGATGACGATACACGCGGTGACCGTCCGCGGTTCGGCTGATGGGCTGCCGAATGGCTGTCACAAGTTTTGGCAGTCAAGCGGTGAATTGAGACGCCACTTGTCACCGGCTTTGTGTTCTTCGCTTGGGTATCGTCTATCTTTCCGCCCGCCTCCTCTTGGCAACCTCCCTGCTCAACGGAACAAAATCCTGAGGAACTATGAAATTCACACTCGAAGTAGGAACGCAAGAGAAGCACCAGATCGAGTTCGACTTCAACCAGTTGCTCGGCCGCTCCGTTTTGAAAGTGGATGGCCGCGAAGTGTTTCGCAAAAACCGCTGGTTCTCCGAGCCGATCGTCGAAAGCTACGATCTCGAAATCAGCGGGCGTGACCAAATCCGCATGCGCATCATCAAGGAACGCAAGCTCCTCATGGCCTCGCGCTACAAGGTCTATGTCGATAATCGCCTGACGGGACTCTACCAGGGCGTGTAGCTCAAATTAGTCTTCCCGCCGATCTTCCTTTCCGCGCAGTCTGCGCGCCATGAAGTGTTTTGATTTGAGCGGTGAAGTCGCCGTCGTCATCGGTGCCACAGGCGAACTCGGCGGCGCCATCGCGGAAGGACTCGGGCAGGCCGGCGCTGCCATTGCCGTGCTGGGACGCAATGCCGAACGCGGTCAGGCGCGCGTAAAAAAAATCATTGAGGCTGGCGGCAAGGCGGCCTTCTTTTCTGCAGACGCCGTGAAGCGCGAAAGCCTCAGCGCAGCTCACGAGCAAATCGAACAACAACTCGGCCCCGTCACCATCCTCGTCAACGCCGCGGGGGGAAACGATCCCAAGGTCACTGTCTCTCCCGAGCGTTCCGTGGAACAAATCGCAATCGCCGACTGGCAGGCAAACTTCGATCTCAACCTCGTCGGTGGCGTGTTATCGCCTTGCCAGGAATTCGGACCTGCGATGGTGGCGCGCGGCCGCGGCAGCATCATTAACATCGCCAGCGTTTCCGCTCATATTCCACTGTCTCGGGTGATGACTTACTCCGCCGCAAAAGCCGCCGTGCTGAACCTCACGCAGTTTCTCGCGCGTGAATGGGCGCCGAAGAACGTGCGCGTGAACACGATCACGCCTGGTTTTTTTCCCGCGGAACAAAATCGCAAGCTGCTCTTCAACGACGACGGCTCGCCCACCGCGCGCACCAGGTCGATCCTCGCTCATACGCCGATGGGACGCTTCGGTGTCGCGGACGAACTCGTCGGCGCGGCCGTGTTCCTCGCCAGCAGCAAAGCCAGTAGCTTCGTCACCGGCACCGACATCCGCGTCGATGGTGGATTCCTGAGCCAGACGATTTAACGTTGCGAACGTCATGAGTTCTCTTGCTGCCCAGGCGACTACTGCATCCGGCGTCGTATCCATCGAACAGGTCGCACAAGTCGTCGCGCAGACCTGCCCGGTCGATCGCTATCGCGGCAAGCGGGTTCTGTTGATCATCCCGGACGGAACACGCACCGCGCCGGTAGGATTAATGTTCAAGACCCTCTTCGCGCAGATCGGCAGCGTCACGCAGTCGCTCGACATTCTCGTCGCGCTCGGCACGCACCAACCGATGAGCGAGGCGGCGATTTGCGAACGCCTCGAAATTACCGAGACCGAACACTTCAGCACTTATGCGAAGGTGAAGTTCTTCAACCACGAGTGGAACAATCCGGCGGCGTTGAAGAACCTCGGCAGCATTCCCGCCGCGGAGATCAGCAGGCTTTCCGGCGGACTCTTCTCGATGGATGTGCCGGTCGAGATCAACCAACGCGTTTACGATTACGACCAGGTAATCATCGTCGGCCCCGTGTTCCCGCACGAAGTCGTGGGCTTCAGTGGCGGGAACAAGTATCTGTTCCCCGGCGTCGGTGGTCCGCAGATTTTGAATTTCTTCCACTGGCTCGGCGGCGTCGTCACCAATCCGATGATCATCGGCAACAAGTGGACGCCCGTGCGCCGCGTCGTCGATCGCGCTGGCGCGATGGTGCAAATCGAGAAGCTCTGTTTCGCGATGGTCGTGCGTCCTGACAAAACGCTCGCTGGACTCTTTGCTGGAACGCCCGAAGCCGCGTGGGATGCGGCCAGTGAACTCTCACGCGATATTCACATCATCTACAAAGAGCGGTCGTACCACACGGTACTGTCAGTGTTGCCGCCGATGTATGATGAACTGTGGGTCGGCGGCAAAGGCATGTATAAGCTCGAACCCGTGGTGGCGGATGGTGGCGAACTGATCATCTACGCGCCGCACATCAATGAAGTCTGCATCGCCCACGGCAAGACGATCTTGGAAGTCGGCTATCACTGCCGCGATTATTTCCTCAAGCAATGGGACCGCTTCAAACATCATCCCTGGGGTGTGCTCGCCCACAGCACGCACGTGCGGGGCATTGGCACCTTTGAGAATGGCGTCGAGAATTGTCGCGTCAAAGTGACTCTCGCCACCGGTCTCTCGAAGGAAGTCTGCGATCACATCAACCTTGGATATCGCGATCCCGCGACGATCAATCCCGAAGATTTCGCCAATCGTGAAGCCGACGGCGTGCTTCTCGTCCGCAAAGCCGGCGAGATGCTTTACCGGCTCAA
>DATHEW010000886.1:0-2517 GCA_035318425.1 Candidatus Acidiferrum sp.
ATTTCCATTGTTCGCCGCGATCTCCACCGCACGCAGGAAAATCGCTTTGCCCGTCGCCGTAAGATTGTCTTTGCCGGAATTGGCCACACCTCCAGGACTGGCCGCCTCGCGCGAGCCAGCGGAAAAGAACATGCGATATCCAGCCAAAACATTGGTTCCGGATCTTACGACCGTTCCCGCCGGGAAATCCGCGATAACAGTCCCAATCGTTCCGGCCGTTGATCGCGCAATGATGGTTCCTCCGCTCACTGGCGCCACGGAGATCAAGCTGTTATTGCGATCCACGGCCACATCAAATGGGTCGGTCGTGTTCGTACCGGTCATGGAGACATTACCGAAAATATAGGCGACTTTTGGATTGCCCAGGTTTACCGCCCCCAGGACACCGGGCGTACTATCGGGCACCGTCTCGCCCGTGAACCAACCCAAACGGGAATTACGGATCAGGTAGCAACTGTTCATCATGAGCGGTTTCGTGATATTGGTATTCCATTGACTGCCCTGTATCCCCTGGAAAGCGGCGCTGTCGAGAGCGCGCCCCAGGATCACGAGGTCGTTCGTATTGAGCGCTGTGATTTGCGCGGCCGTAAGCAACGTGTTCACGCCAGTCGGCGGGTTGAAGCGAACCACATTGTGCCCGGCGTTTTGCAGAATCGTGATGAAGTTGGTGTCATTGACGTCGGTTCCGAGCGGTGAAAACGCACCGTCAGTAAAGAAATCGCTAACCCACACGATGTTGGCGGCGCGGGCGCTCGCCGCACTGAACACGACCGCTCCAATCATTATGAGCATTGCAAGGCCGCGCGCGAACGCACTTCGGATGCATTTTGATCGTAAGAATGGCGAGGCGTAAACGGACACGCGAACAGGCGATTGTAACAAGATCGTTTTCATAATGGACACGCAATGACTTGTTTGGTTTGGGCTTGGTGGAAGATATGCACAAACATCCTGCATACAACAACGTGTCTGCGGTAGCAGTAACACCAGCCCTCAAAAAAAAAGCGCCGCCGAATTCGGCGGCGCGTTGGAAAAGATCAAGCTGCCTCAAGGCACTCTTCTGATTATATAGAAGCGCCGATCCGGCAGAGGCACGGTCGGATCGCTAAACGTCGTCACCGTCCCGTCACCCGGAATCGTCAGCAGGGGGGTCCACACATCCGTATCGGGCGGGCAAATTCCCGTGAAGTCCGGCGCGCAGCTCGGCGGCAAATTCGTCCGCGCGAGCACCTCATAGTTCACTCCCGACTCGCTCTGGAAACTCGCCGAGAAGGTTCCGTTGGTGTAGGTCGGATTTATCAGCGCGAGCGCCGCGCCGGTGATGCGGAAATTGCTGAAGATGCCAGTGGCCAAGAGGTTCGTGTCGTGCGCCGTCAACCCCAGGCCCAGCAATAGTGGCGAAGTCAGCGGCACATTGGTCTGGCCCATGATCGTCCAGTTCGTGCCATTGGTGCTGTGGTAGCCGGTAAATATTGCGCCCACCCGCTGGAGCCGCAGCCACGCATTGGGAATGGCGCCGGGGGCAATGTTCGAGCCTACGGTCGCGGAGGTCGCGTTCTCCGTCAGGCGCAGGCTCATTTGCGCCAGGTCACGTCCCGGCGGCAGCGGGTTCACGGTGACATGCAGGCCGCGGCTGCCCGCGTTCGTCGACTCACGCGCGACGATTCCCGCCTTGGTAATGGCGTTCGCGCCCGCCAGCGATGTCACTCGCACTTTCGCATCGAAGTCGCCCGCAATCGATTTGTAGGCATAATGAAATTGATCGGCTGCGTTCCACAGATCCGTGCCGCCACCGACCAGTTCGATGTTTTCGCTGTCGCACGTGTAGTGCGAGCCCAGCCGCAAGGGATTGCCGATGTCGCCCGTGCTCAGGCCCAGCACGACATTGTTGGTCCCCACTCCGTCAATAAAGTTGCCCGCCAAATCCGACATGGCAAAAACGTGCACGGTAAAGGGCCCGGTGATCGGCGTATCGATTTGCAACGCCACCGAACGCCCGTCCAGCCGGCGAATGACGTTCGTCACGTTCACCACGCCCCCGTTCACCGCGTAGTTGCCCGAGTCACCCATCGCCGTCACGTCCAACTCTTCGTTGTAGCACACCCCAATCGTCAGCCCATCCAGGCTGCCGACCGAAATGATGGACGGTATCGTTTCATCCTCCGGCACCGTCAACGTCGCCACCGTGCTCGTCGCCGCCCCGCCGTAGTTCGTCACGATCAGGTAGTAGTCCCCCTGCGCGCTCGTCGGCACGTGCGCGAAACTCAACGTCCGGTTCGTCGCATCTGTGACCAACGTGTCGTTGAAATACCATTGGTAATACAACGTCGGCGATCTCTGGCTCAGCGTGACAGATAGCGTCACCGGCCGATTCTCCTCCACCGTCTGCGTTTGTGGATTGACGCTGATCACCGGCGGCACTGGTATGTCCGGATAGATGTCCACGAACGCAATCTTGGTGTTCACCGACCCGGGCGCGCTCTTGATCGTCAGGCGCCCATCGCTGACTGAACAACC
>DATHEW010000887.1:0-2955 GCA_035318425.1 Candidatus Acidiferrum sp.
TGACATGTGGCACGACTTCTTTGTCAACTCGTTAGGCGAAAAGCAGGCCGGCCGGCCGCTGGAACTTTTCAGCCACGATTTGTTTTCGGCGCGCAAAGTCCGGTGGGGAGTTCGTATTCGCACCCGCGATGTCACCGGCAAATACAATCAGCTGGGCGAGCGCATGACCCGGATGATTCTTGCGGCCACGCTTTATCTCGACGGCTACTCACGCCGCGGAACCGTGATCGTGGCGGAGCACGGCACCGCCGCAGTCCGGGGCAGCACGCGCAAAGACAAAGCCGACAAGGCGGTCATGATTCGGGAAGGGCTCGACCAGAAGCTTTACGACATGAGCGGCGGGCTGATCACGGTGGATCGGAGCGGCTTCGAAGGTGCCACCGCGCACGCCGGCCAATATCCCGGACTTCCCCGCGGCAATTTCCGGATGAAGGCGTCGCTCGAATCCTCAAACAATCTGACCCACAACGTCTTCGCCGCGTTGCCAGGACAAACCGGCAAAGACGTGACGCATCGGCCGGAGGAACTCGACGCGATGCTGAACAACAACCGCGACCTGCTGCTCGCGTCCCGCTACCTCTCCGCGGAGCGCGCGGCGATGCTCGATTACCCGATTCTGAGCGACCTCGAATTTCACACGATCGCGCACGAACTCTACGGGAACATTGACGCCGACTGCGATCACGAACTCGACCAGTGGGAAGAATGCGGGCACGTGGTGAACGAGCTGGAGATTGCGCCTGGTCGATGGGTGCCGCGCGAAGAGTTGCTCCGCTCGCCGGAAGCGGCGGCACTGGCCCGCACAATGATCGAATCCGGGCAGATGAAGACCAGGCCGCGCAAGATGTCGCGCGGCGAAGTCTGGCGGGCCGGCGCGGGGGAGCTGGTGAAAATCACCGGCGAAGGCGTGTGCGCGATTCTCGGCGACGACCTGGCGCTGGCACGGCGGGTCACAAAAAACCGCTTCGAGTTCTGCGACCTGGAAGTCGGGAGCGGCATACACCGCTTCGACAGCCTCGCCTTTAACTCGTACGGCGAATCGCTCCAGCTCCGCGACGGCGAGACCTACGAGACGTTTGTCAATCCGTTCGCGCCCGACACCCTCTTTGTCCGTCGGGCGAACGGCGCCTACATCGGCGAATGCCGGCGCATTCACACCGTTTGCCGTGGCGATGCAGAGGCCGTGCAACGCGCGCAAGGTGAAGCGGCCAAGCGCGAGAAAGAGCTGCTCATTCCGGTGCGCGATCGCCACCTCGCCGAAGGCCGCGAGAAGACACGTCGGCACAACCACAACGCCGATGTCCTGGCCGGCCGGCCGGTGACCTTCGCGGAGCGCGGTCGCGCGCTCGCGCTGCGCAAGATGGACGGCAGCTCCGTAGGGGAACTGGCTGAGCCTAACGAGGTGTCCGCTGCCGATGGATTCGAAGAACCCTCCGAAGCGGAATTTTCCGCCGAAGGACTTTTGTAAATATGAAAAACCTACTTCAAGAGCATCCCAGCGAGAACGTTCGCGCCGCGGCCGTCGAAGACGCGCCGCAGGGCGGCAACGCGGTCCGGCAGTCCTGGCCGTTCTCGCTCCACGACGTGCGCGCGAACATGGCGCATTGCTCCGCGGAAGCGAAGGAAGTCATGATCGCCGCCTTCCTCTGGTGCATCGACCAGACGCACCCGGTCACGCGAAGCGAATTCGCGAAGGCAATCAGATACGACCCCTCGAACGTCTGGAAGGTTCTCGCGGGCAAATACACCCACCCGCAGACCAAGCAGCGGCTGGACGTGCCGACTGAAATGGTGAAGCGGACAAGCCACTGGCTGGCCCTGGAGAAGGAGCGCGTGGAAGGCGGCCGGACCGAGTTTGTGATGACGCCGACAGCGAAGCGCATTCACACCGCATGCAACCTGGCGCGCGAATCGCAGACGCCGGTGTTCATTACCAGTTACAGCCACATCGGAAAGACGTGGGCGCTGGAAGATTATACCGCCAAGAACAATCACGGCCGGACCGTGATGGCGCGGATGAAAGCGGCGTCCGGGCTCGGCGGCATGGTTCGGCGCGTTAACGAGCGTGTCGGCAACTCGCCAAAGTGCAACACCGACGCCGGCATCGAGCGGATCAAGAACGGGCTGACGCCCGACTCGCTGCTGATCCTCGATGAGCTTCACCTCCTCGCCTACACCTACCGCAAGGAAAGCTTCTTCGCCTGCGTCGAAGTGATCCGCGAAATCCTCGACGAGGTGAAGTGCGGCGCTGTCTTCAGCTCCACGCAGTTACTCCTGAGCAAGATGAACGAGGGGACGCACGGCGAGATGGAGCAAATCCTACGTCGTGGCGTGCATCGTGTGCAGCTCCCGAGCATGCCGACGATTGATGATCTGACTTTGATCTTCGCGCACAGCGGCCTCGAATTTCCGAAAGCGGACGAGCAAGTGGTAGTCCTCGCGGCGGACAAGAAGGGGAAGACCGTGCGGATCGAAGAACGCCCGCGCGCCATCATTCGGCAGCTGGCCAAGACGGCCGGCCTGAAAGCGATCACGGAGCGCCTGCGATACGGCCGCAAGCTGGCGCTCAAAGCCAACGCGACGCTCACCTGGTCGCACGTGATCGACGCACATCTGCGGATCGAGAAGCAGGCGGCTCAAACCCCGGATTGGGAGTAAGCGCGATGATTCGCTTTCACGTCATCAATGTGGTCTGCATCGCGGGCATCGCGCTCGCGCTTTGGCCACTCAGCCTGTTCCTATACACGAGCGTTTTCATCCTGATCGGCGCATTCGTGTACAACATCGTCTCCAACTTTCCAGGGGGAGACGCGTGATGAGCGACCTCAACGTTCAATGCCCCACGTGCCACGCGCCGGTCGGCATTCACTGCAAACGCCCAAGCGGACACCGGATCTTCGGCGGCGGATCGCACGCCAGCCGTGAGGCGTTAGCAAGCAATGCGCTCTTCGTGCT
>DATHEW010000888.1:0-2813 GCA_035318425.1 Candidatus Acidiferrum sp.
AGCGCTGGCGAAGGCAAAGGAAAAGGCGCGGCGATTGAAGTGTGTGAGCAATCTCAGGCAGCTCACGGTCGCCATGCACACGTACATTTCAGATAATGGAAAGTATCCGTGGCGCGTGCCCGCTGGCGAAGGTGGCTCGCAACGCAACACCAACGTCTCCGCTACCTTCAAGGCGTTGAGCAACGATCTGGCCACGCCGACGATCGTCCTTTGTCCCAGCGATACGCGCCTGGCAGCAAATTCATTGACGACGCTTCGCGAAACCAATGTCTCGTACTTCCTGGGCATCGAGAGCAAAGAAGATCGTGCCGGGGCACCGTTGGTGGGAGATCGGAACCTCGAAGGTGGCCGGACGAAACGGGATTGCCCCGTTGCGATGGTCAACAAAGTGGCGTTTGAGTTCACCGCCGCCTACATCCCGCGCGCCGCCTGGACGAACACTCTCCATCGCTACGTCGGCAATGTATCGATCGGCGATGCCGGCGCGCACATGGTGACAACGAAACAGATTCAGCAAATTTTTTGGACATCCGGAGATGACCCGACGGCTTTCAACAATCACCTCCTGCGACCGTGAAGTTGCGGCCGACTGCTTCGGGTCTTAGCCGGGCCTATGCAGTAGGAACAGAAGGGAACAAAGGAACCGAAGCGAACAGTCTCATGCAGCGCTTCGATTGGTCCGGGAACGTCAGGCGAACCCGTTTGATGCTTCACTCACCTTGACCCGGAACTTAAATTTCCTCGGGGCTCTGCCTCGTTTTCTTCGTTTGCTTTTGTTTCAAACTGCATCGTTCCGGCTTAGCGGGGCCTATGCAGAAGAGCCTCACGCAAAATCGCGAAGGTCGCAAAAGACGGGCCGCAAACGCATTTGTCAGCAGAACGATCGTTCAGGGATTGGCGAGTTGTTTTCTGGAGATCGTTTTCAGTTTCCTTCGTGTCCTTTGCGGACTTTGCGTGAGGCTCTCTCGCTCTAACTACATGTCCAGCTTAGTGCCACGTTTCATCGCGCGAGGCGTTGCCAGGTGATTGCACCTGTTTTTGCCATCGTCGTTGCAATGCGCGACGGACCTGTTGTAGAACGTCGCGTTCACAGGTCATGGCCGGCATTTCCCACCGCGTCATGACTTCGAGGACTCACTCAAAAAACTCATGAAACGATTGATGGCCCATTTCCGTGTCGTGGCGGCACGGACTGTTTTCACCGCCAGTGTGTTCGCCTTCACGGCGATGCCTCTGCTCGCGCAGACGATTACGAATCCGAGCTTTGAAGCGGATGCGTTTGCTGTCGCGCCGGGCTATATCAGTATGAATAGTCCGATCACGGGCTGGACGGTTGGCGATCCGGCCAAGGCGGGACTGAATCCGGCCGGTGGCGCTAATCCGTTCGCCAACAACGGGACGCCACCCAATGGCAGCAATGTCGTCTTCCTTCTGCCGACGAATTATCTCAGCACCGTCATCTCGGGACTTACGCCAGGAACCAAATATCATGTGCAGTTCCGCGTGAACTCGCAGGCGGGCACGGCGCCGCCTGTGCGTGTGGCGCTCGACAACAACCCGTCGCTCTTTGATGCCGGCGGCATCGTCTCAGCAGCCGCGGCAAACGTGGGCGGGCTTTACAAGCATGTGGCTTTTGATTTCACAGCGTCCGCCGCTTCGCAGACCTTGTATGTCAGTAACAACGCGACGGCCGCAAACGCCGCACTGTTGGTGGATGACTTCCAAATTGGCGTTTCGACGAGCGGCTGGTCTTACGCGCAATGGGTGGATGACGCCACTTCTGGCGCGGACAGCAGCAAGCGTTACACCCATGCGTTCGCATTCAACGTCACGGGTGTTCCGTTTCTGATCAATGGCGTTCCGTTCACCCGCCTCGGAGGTAACAATCCGGCGTTGCCGTACGAGTTCGTGGCGGCGCTGGGCACGGCGGGCCCGGCAGACGCAGGCAATGTCATTCGCACTGCCGCCGGAGGCAGTGCGAACATGGCCACAACATTTTCTTACGCCGGAAACCCTGCGATCCTCGCATTTCACAACTTGATTCCTGGACGCGAGTACGTCGCAACATTTTACACGATCGGCTGGGACGGCGCGGGTAAGAGCTACGGACGTTCGGTGACGTTTGCAGTGGGTGAAGATCGCCTGTCGATCAATCAGGACCATTTCGGCGACAACGTCGGTACGCGCATTTCGTATCGTTACACTGCGCCGGCGAGTGGTTTCATGGTGTTCTCAAACCTTCCGTTCTCAACCGGCGTCGGCACGCTTCACACTTACGGCGCGGCCAATTACGAGGAGACTTCGATCAATGAACCGGTGATCGGCGTCCATCCTGTATCCAAAGTGAGCCTCCCCGGCTCAGGCGCGGGATTCTATGTGACGGCCGGCGGTGCGGGACCGCTTTCTTTCCAATGGTTGAAGGATGGCAATGCGATTCCGGCTCGAACGAACCGCTGGCTGAATCTGACAAACCTTACAGCGTCGGATCTCGCCCAGTATTCAGTGGTTGTCTCGAACGGCTTCGGCTCGGCGACTAGTTCTGCAGCCGGTCTCACATTCAGCACGGACACGTTTGCGAACCCAAGCTTCGAGGGCGACACGTTCATGACATGGCCGGGTTACGTAGACGGGAATTTCCCAATTCCAGGCTGGTTTATTTCCAATCCAGTTCGCGTGGGCCTCAACTTCGCGGCCGGCGGCAGCCCCTTCGTAAACAACGGCAGCGTGCCGCACGGACGTGACGCGGCGTTCATCCAAAGCGTCGCTGGCGCATCCAATTGGATCAGCACCACGGTGCAGAATCTGACACTGGG
>DATHEW010000889.1:0-6261 GCA_035318425.1 Candidatus Acidiferrum sp.
GACCCGGTGAAAGAACTGATCGTCGGCGATGCCGAGGCCGCGAAGCTGACGACCAAGGAATATCGCGCGCCGTGGAAGTTGCCGCAGGTTTAGCATGGCGCGGCGATTCACTGATGCGCGTATCGGCGTCTTGTCGCGGAACCGGCGGCTTGTATGTTGGAGCCCGGTTCGTTCCTGAATTTCCGCTAATGAATTATGAAAAATGATCTGTTGAAATCTCTCGTGGTCGTGGCCATCGCAGCCGCATGTCTGACCTCAGGCGCGTACGCCGCGGATGACACCGAACCGCTCAAGCTGAACCTTCCGGCCGCCACCCTGAAGGGCACGCCGGAAGATTTGCCGACCGGACCACACATCGAACCGCCCTCCGACAAACCGCCGAAACCGGTCCTGGTTCCGAAGGGCGTTGTGAACGTGGCTGTGGGCAAGCCGGTGACGAGCAGCGCACCGGCGTTTCTCGGCGAACTCACCCAAATCACGGATGGCAAAAAAGAAGCCAACGATGATGACGCCGTGGAAATGAAGAAAGGTTCGCAATGGGTGCAAGTCGATCTCGGACAGTCGTACGCCATCCACGCAGTCGCCATGTGGCACGATCATCGTTACGTCCAGTCCATGCACGACGTGATCGTCCAGGCGTCGGATGATCCCGATTTCAAGACTGGAGTGACCACGTTGTACAACAACGACGTGGATAATTCCTCCGGCCTCGGCGTGGGAACGGATCGTGAATATTTCGAGATGAAATGGGGCCGCACCGTGCCGGCGAAAGGCGTGAAGGCGCGCTACGTGCGCGGTTACACCAAGGGCAGCAGCCTGGCCGCGCTGAACTGCTGGCAGGAGTTGGAAGTGTACGCGCTGCCAGCTAAATGATGAATCGCTGGAGCGCGCTGGCGCTGCTGCTGGCTATTGTCGGCGGCGCGCTCGCGCTCCGCGTTCCCAATCTAGGCAATCGCCCGCTGCACAACGACGAGGCAGTCAATGCCGTCAAAGTCAGCGAACTGTGGCAGCACGGGCGCTACGCCTACGATCCCGATGAATATCACGGACCAACGCTCCATTACGCGACGGTTCCTTTTCTCGCGCTGAGCGGCGCGCGCAACTCAGACGGACTCAGTGACGGGATATTGCGTCTCGCGCCCGTTGCGTTTGGCGTCGGACTGATTCTCCTTCTGCTTCTCTTCACGGATGGCCTCGGCCGTCCCGCAATCCTCTGGGCGGCTCTGTTCATCGCTATCTCGCCCGCGATGGTTTTTTACAGCCGGTATTTCATCCACGAAATGCTGCTGGTCTTCTTCACGGCACTGATGCTTGGGGCCGCGTGGCGCTACACTCAGACTCGCACGGCTCATTGGGCTTTGCTCAGCGGCGCCGGCCTCGGGCTGATGTTTGCGACGAAGGAAACATTCGTCATCACCCTCGGCGCGATGGGACTGGCGGGAATGATCACGGCCTGGTGGACAACCAGGCGCGGCTCGCGGCTGCAAACCTGGAGATCATGGTGGAATTGGAAGCACGCAGCCTTGTTCATCGGAACGGCGCTCGTGATCTGGCTGGTGCTGTTCACTTCGTTTTTCACGAACTGGTCCGGGCCCTTGGATTCCCTGCGCACATATCTCCCGTGGCTCAAGCGGGCGGGCGGGCATTCGCCGCACATTCACCCGTGGAGTTTTTATCTCGAACGCCTGGCGTGGTTTCACCCGGCCAAGGGTCCGGTGTGGAGCGAAGCCTTGATTCTCGGACTCGCAGCGGTGGGTGCTCTCGTGTCTCTCGGCGGAAAAAAATCTGCGCTGCACCGGTTCCTCGCGCTCTACACGATCATCCTCACGGCCGTTTACTCGATGATCTCGTACAAGACGCCGTGGTGCCTGCTCAGCTTTTTTCACGGCATGATTTTGCTGGCGGGAATTGGCGCCGCTGCGCTCGTGGAACCTTTCCGTGGGCGCGTGATGAAAACAGCGATCGCCGCCGTGTTGCTCGCCTTCACGGCGCAACTCACCTGGCAGGCGTGGCGCGCGAGCTTTGTGTTCGCGGCTGACCGGCGGAATCCTTACGTCTATGCGCAGACCGTGCCGGACTTGTTGAACCTCGTCGCACGAGTGGACGCCATCGCGCGGGTTCCCTCCACGGGCTACGAAACCGTCGTGAAAGTGATCGCGCCCGAGAGCGATTACTGGCCGCTGCCGTGGTATCTGCGCCGGTTCAAGCACGTGGGCTGGTACGAGCGAATGCCGGATGATCCATTCGCACCCATCGTAATAGTCGCGTCAGAACTCGATGCGCGGCTCGATGACAAATCCGATCGCAAGTGGATCATGGCCGGCCTCACCGAACTCCGCCCCGGAAAATTCTTCGAGTTCTACGTGGAATTGGAGCTTTGGAAGAAATTCGTCGAGACCTTGCCGCGCGAGCGGGAGTGAAGGTGCCGAGTTCGATCGGTTGCCAGACGTTTGGAGATCATCACCTGACTTTGGTGGGCCTTGGCGTCCAGCTTGTGACCGTTGTTTCAGCAAGTCCGTCCCGGATCTGTTCGTGAGTCATGATATCGATTACGCGCAGCCCGCCATTGCCTTCGAAATGTACGCTCCATGCTCGGTTGGTTTTACCAAGCAACGTCAGAACAGAGCTTGGAGTCGTGACTATCTTCTGAATCGTGCCGCCCCTCGTTTGGAGTTTAATAACTCTTTGAACCGCTTCTGGTACTTCGGCCCATTCCATTTCAACTACGTCGAACCTGGTTGGCGCTGCCACCGGAGAAGCGATAGCTCCGGCTGCTTCTTGCTTCACCGCACGCTGCTTCACTAAGTCAGCTTCCCGGCGCAATTGAGCGACCTCATTTCGTAAACGAGCCAGCTCGGCAACATCCTTGCGTAAACTCGCCAACTCTTGCTGTTGGGCTCTCAAGTCGGTCTGGGCCAAATCTATGGCGTCTGCCATTTGTTCGCGTTGAGTCAAAGAACCGAGGCGTTCACCTTCCGCACGCACCATCTTTTGTTGTAGAACAAAGTACGTTCCGGTTCCGGCGATGACGGCAGCGCCGATAATTGGAACTGCAGATGTTGCGTTAAGCAGTTCATGGTAGCAACAGTTGCGTGAGTGAGCGTGGCGGTCGTGATGGTTGTTACGGTAAGAGCAGCAGTTGAAATCGCGACGGCCAATCCGACCGGAGCGGCCTGAACCGCATTCGTCGAGATGACTGTCACGAGTCCGCTCGCTCCGACGGTGACGCCACGTTTGGCGAAGAATTCGCGCAAGTGTTCGACGGCGCGGTTGACACGCTTTCGCGCTGTGTCGTCGGTCGTGCCGAGGGTTTGGCCGACTTCGCGCAGGCTCTTGTTTTCAAAGAAGCGGAGCAGAACGGCGGTGCGATCGGTGTCGTCGAGCGCGTGCATGGCTTCGTCGAGGAGCGGTTCGATTTGTGTCCAATCGTCGGCATTGGCGTTCATGGCGTTCATCTCCAGGGCGATCTTTTCTCGGAGTTGGCGGCGCGCCTCGCCGCGTACCACGTTAATTGCCGTCCGGCGCGTGACCTCGTAAAGCCAAGCAGTGAGAATGGTATCGGGCTTCAGACGGGCGGCATTGCGCGCAAGGTCGGTAAAAACGGATTGGGCAACCTCTTCCGGCGAGCTGAGGTGAGCGGACCTGGCGCAGCCCAGCACAATAGACCAGGCCGAGATGGCGCCGGACAAGTTCAGCGAAAGCGTCCTGCGACTGTTCGCGGGTGAACTTTGCGAGCAAGTCCAGATCGGTCATTGATCTCATTTTTCATGAGTATATCCCCGCTGCTCCCTGGGATCGGAAAAGATTCTTTGGACACCAAGTTCCCCCGTGGTGGCGATGCATCACCGAATTGCTGGCTGGAGGCGCGTTGTCCACTCCATCAAATTTTGGAGCAGTTTGCGGATGTGCTCTTTGGCGTGTTTGTCCTGATCTCGAAGATGTCGATGGTGACGCCAATCACAATCCTCGGCATTGCCGGAAGTCTGTTCATTTTTGGTCTTCCTCTTTTGCAGGTTCGCGTTGTTGAGTCAGTTTTACGCTGGCGTCCTGCCAGCCGCCACCCAAAGCGCGATACAGTTGCGCGATGGCAACGAGGCGCACACTGCGGAGTTGGGCGAGAATCAGTTCTGCGCCGAAGAGCGAACGTTGCGCATCGAGCACGTCGCTGTAGCTGGAGACGCCGCCTTCGTAGCGCAAGGTCGAGAGTTCGAGACGCCCGCGTTCGGCAGCCACGGTCTTTTCCTGCGCGGCGAGTTGTTCCGCCAGCTTGTGTGTGGAGACCAACGAATCCTCGACTTCACGAAAGGCGCTTTGAATCGCGCGTTCGTAATTGACGAGCGCTTCCGCGCGAACGGCGCGCGCCACTTCGACACCACCGGCGATGCGACCGGCATTGAAAATGGGCGTGGCAACCTGCGGAGCAAAGCGCCAGACACCAGACGCGCCCGTGTCGAAGAGATCGCGCAGTTCGATGCTCTGAAGACCGAGCGCAGCGGTGAGAGAGATCGTGGGGAAATAAGCCGCTCGCGCCGCGCCAATGTTCGCGTTGGCAGCGATCAGTCGTTGCTCCGCGGCGAGAAGATCGGGGCGTCGCAACAGAAGGTCCGATGGCAAACCGGCGGGAATCTTCTCGTGTAACTGCGGATCGCTGAGGGGACGACCGCGCGGTATCGCGCCGGGATTTCGTCCGAGCAACAAACTAAGTTCGTTCTCGCGCAACGCCACCTGGCGTTCGAGATCAGCCAGCGTGGCCCGCGCGGAATAGAACTGCGTTTCGGCCTGGCGAATATCGAGTTCGGACACGATTCCCTGACCGTTGCTGAATCGGATGCGTGTCAACTCTAGCGATTTCTCGCGCGACTCCAATGTGCGCTTCGAGATTTCCACCTGCTCATCAAGCGCGCGCAGATCGAAGTAGGTTGCCGCCACCTCGCTGATCAGCGTCATGTAAACGGTGCGGCGCGTCTCTTCCGCCGCAAGTAACTCAGCGCGGGCGGCTTCGTTCAATCGCCGCAACCGGCCCCAGATGTCCACCTCGTACGAAAGCAATCCGAGCAGATTGAATTGGTTCGCCGTGATGGCGTCGCCGGTGAAAGGACTCGGCGCGCGGGAACGGGTCCATCCGCCCGACGCGTCAATGGATGGAAACAGAGCGGACCGTTGCGCGCGATAATTGCCGTGAGCCTGTTCGATTCGCGCGACGGCGATGCGAACGTCGTGATTATTCGTGACCGCTTGAGCGATGAGGTTGGTCAACGCGGCGTCTTGAAAGAAATTCCACCATGCAATGTTGGCGATGGTTTCGGGCGTGGACGTTTGCTGCCGCCACTGAGCAGGAGTTGCGACATTCGGACGCTGGTAGTCGGGGCCGAGTTTGCAACCAGTGATGCAAACCAGCACGACGGCAATGAAAGCCGCACTCGCGTAGCGCAGGTTTTCAAACCTCATCATTACCCACAGCTTTTCCGAAGCGACGTGAAAGCTCGGCGGCCGGATACCTTCGCGGCTGGATACGATTCTCCCTCTCCCCTCAACGGGGAGAGGGAAGCCGGCAGCGGATCCCCTCGGCATAGACCCGAAGATATATGTCGCGTCTCGCTTCACGACGCACCTCCTTCACGCGTCGTCGCATCAGCGGGGCGCGACGGTTTTGGTTTCTTCCGATCGCGCACGCGTTCGACGACAACGAAGAACGCGGGGATCAGCAGCACGCCGAGCGTGGTCGCGACGAGCATTCCCCAGAACACGGCCGTTCCCATGACTTGACGTGAGTTCGCGCCGGAACCACTCGCGATCATCAGCGGGACGACACCGAGGATGAATGCCAGGGCCGTCATGAGAATGGGGCGGAAGCGCAAGCGCGCGGCTGCCAGAGCGGCATCCACGTGAGACATCCCTTGTTCCGCCCGAGTCTTGGCGAACTCAACGATCAGAATCGCGTTCTTGGCTGCGAGACCGATGAGCATCACGAGTCCGATCTGCACGAAGACGTTGTTGTCGAATCCACGCATCCACACGCCGAAGAGCGCTCCCAGTGCGACAAGCGGAGTGCCTAGCAACACGCTGAAGGGCAAGGACCAGCTTTCGTAAAGCGCGGCAAGGAGTAGAAACACGAACCCCACCGCCAGGGCGAACGTCGGCAATGGATTCGGCGAACGTTGCTCCTGATATGACAGGCCCGAGAATTCGTAGCCCATCTCGCGCGGCAACACTTGCGCGGCGACTTCCCGCAGCGCCTGCATCGCCTGGCCCGAACTGTAT